>JBAXNY010000052.1:0-7543 GCA_037133535.1 Actinomycetes bacterium | reverse complement strand
AAAATACCGAAGCAGTCACAACTATGGACATCGCACGAGCAGTTGCCTTCTTAGCGGAACCGAGTTCGAGCCAAATTAATGGACAGGTGCTGGGAATTTAGCTGGATTCTTTTCTTAATATTAGAAGGCTCTAACTGGACGAGTTCCACTTCCACCGTTCTTGCCGCCACTTTCGACAGGTCCTGTTGCACTCTGATTATGATTGATTAATAGGGCGCGTTGGCGAGAATAGGGTGGGTCAGCGTTGTGACCAGATTCTAGCCAAAGCACTTCTGAAGAACTGTTGTAATGAGTATTGGGCATACCTAATAAGTTTGGTGTAGCGCTAGCAGCCGAACACGTCGTATCGTCCGAGACCCATGCCTGACCACGTACATATTTACATAACTGATTGAGTTCAGTGTATGAAGGTAGGTACCAATCACTCTTACTGCCACCGCTATAAGCACGCGCTGCGCCAGCTGCATAAGAATTACTTGAGGGATTGTAGACACCACTTATTCTTACAATTGCATCGGTATTCATTAAGCCCATACCAAGCAGAAGATTGTTTGCAATTCCATCAGAGTTTGCTGCCGCGCGAGTAGCGGCGTTATAAATAGAGCCGCTGTAATTACATGCAATCCGCGGCGCACTATCGT
This sequence comes from Actinomycetes bacterium, assembly GCA_037133535.1. Taxonomy (GTDB): domain Bacteria; phylum Actinomycetota; class Actinomycetes; order Nanopelagicales; family Nanopelagicaceae; genus WLQV01. The sequence continues at coordinate 6,902 of JBAXNY010000052.1, read as the reverse complement.
CTGCTCCTGTGTCGTAACAGTTGGCGTTGGGAGTGCCCCAATCATTGCTTGGCTGATCTGTTGTACCTGAATACCAAGTAGCAGGTGCAGCTTCTAAATACTTGCATGTGCTGGAGTAACTTGATCCGCAACTAAAACCAGCAGAAACATAAAAGACTGTTCCCCCGCCAGGTCCGGTATCGCCCACTGCACAGGAACCACCTTGCTCGCAACTCCACGTTCTATGGGAGCTACTTTGAATTGAAATTTTGTAGATTGAAGAGGAGAGAGCTAAAGGATTCGTGAAGGTTACCGTGAAGGTTCCAGAGCCACTTGAGATAGTTGTGCCATAACTACTAGTGAAAGTTCCCGCGTTGTCATAGACCATTACGCCATGCGATGTGGCACCAGTAAAAATTAAGGGGCTGCTATCTGAATCGCCATAGGCATCGATCATAAAATCAGCGCCACCGCATTCAGTTGGAATATTCGAGACTTTAATTGAGCTGAAGTAATGCGCTCCACCACTGAGTTGATTGGAAAAAGTTGAGTTGGGTGTGACTGTGAGGCTGGTATTTCCAGAACAAGCAACAGTCTTTGAAATTCCTTGGCCGAATTCGATCGGAGTACCTGAATTAATTGAGAGATTAGAAGCCAAAGTACTTTGTAGGTAGAAGGCACCAACTGCAAAGAGTGTTAGCGCAACGAGTGTGGAGCTTTTCTTTCGTTTTGGTTGAACTATGCCTGCGGGGTCATCGTGGTATGCGTCTGACACCAGCGCCCCCTCAGGTAGATCCTTGCTGAATTATCTCCGACCTCACCCCGTACCGCAATCTTCTAAGTGGTACGGGGTGATCGGGAATTACTTCTTTGCTTTGGCTACAGGCTTCTTTGCAGTTGCCTTCTTAGGAGCAACTTTTGCACCTTCTTTTGCCTGAGTTCCTGAGCTCTCACTCATTTCATGGCCAGCAGTACCTTCAGCGGCAGTTGCCTTTGGCTTTGTAATTTTTGCCGCAGGCGTTGCAGCATTAGCTACGGGTGCTGCAAGAAGTGCGACAAGGATTGCTGCCATAAGTGTCTTTTTCATAAGTGTCCTATTCGGTTAGGGGATCCAACTACAGGATTCAAGCGTTGCAACCTGAGAAAGTGCCGCATTTTTCTGAAGTTATCTCAGAGAGATTGAGAACAGTTAAGGTAATTGCACAGTCCAGATTGCCCCAGTGTTCCCAAAAATATGCGCACTAACGGCAATAATCTTTTTACCATCTGAGGAAGATGCGATTTTCCGCCAATTTGCTTGGCCAGCACTTACTTGTTTTGTCCACGTCGCCCCTGAATCCGACGAAAGCCAGATGTCTCCCTTGGTATTGAAATCTCTATTTATACTAAATGCAACAGCGCCTACTCTGCTTCCATCATCTGAAATCGTTACTCCATACCAATCTCGAGTACCTGCAGAACTTCTTATAGCCCAGGTGCCTCCGGAATCATTCGATGTGTAGATTCGTCCATTATATCCAACGGCTGCAAGCTTTGTACCGTCGCTGGAAGAGGCAAGATCGAACCAACTATCACCGCCAACAAAATGGTGACTCCAATTTTCACCGCCATCTGTAGAAAAGTAAAAATCATTTATTGATGTGGCAACTATCTTCATTCCATCTGACGACATTGCTACATGTGCTTCAGTACTACTCGTACCAGATGACCTATCCACCCATGTTGCGCCAGAATCTGTGGAAACCCAAATGTCACCACTTGCCTCAACCGCAACAACTCTGGTCCCATCATCGGAAATGGCAACAGCGCACCATGATCTATATAAATTATCAGGATCAGTTGCTAAACGATCTCCCCACACAAATTGTGTCCCATCGTATGAGGCAATTTGAATGAATCCACTCCAATAGGCAGCAACTAGATGATTTCCATCCCTCGATGATGCAACAACTTGCATATTTCGCGGACCATCACTCTCTTGCTTCCAAGTAACTCCTGAGTTTCTTGAGGTATAAATATATGATGATGCGTTATCGCCCGCTGCGACAAGATTAACTCCGTCAGCTGAAGAGGCAACCGAAACCCAACCGCTACTTCCGGCTGAAGTTTGTTGCACCCACACTGGCAGAGTGTGGACTGCGCTAGTAATCGTCATCTTGAAAACCAAGGCCGCTGCTGCAACTGGGGTTGTAAAGATAATAGTGAAGTTACCGGAACTATTCTTAGTTACCGTTAAACCAGTTGACCCAACGCCACCTTCAAAATTTCCAGAATTATCGCTGATGACTGCATCCGTACTTGTTGTGTTGAAAAGTGCCAGCGGCTTACTGTCGGAATTTCCATACGCTTTAATGGTGAGATCATTACCCCAGCATGAATCTGGAACATTCGAAATTGTTAATCGATCAAAATAATGTGCACCGCCACCAGCGGTATTAACGAAGCTTGATGTCGGAACAATTTTCAAAGAGTTTGATCCTGAGCATGCAACTGTTTGAAAAATTCCTTGACCAAATTCGAGCGCTGTATTGGAATTGAAGTTGATGAGTGAGGCAAATGTATTTTGAAAAAATAGGCCTGTGCCTGTGAGCACCAACAAGGATGCTAATAACTGAGTCGAGAATTTGTGGCGGGCTTTACTTGGTGTCGTAATGGGATCATCGTGATAGGACTCAGAAGAGTCAGATGTATTCACACTAGAAGGTGCAATTTCCTGCGCCTCCAGACAATGGCCGTTACGACACTGTAGAGCAATTCACTTTCTAAGGGAACTACTCACCTAACTTCCACGCCATGCCATCCAGTATGTCGGACTCTGAGGCAATAAAACTTGTGGCACCCGTGGCCTCTAAAGCCTTTCGTAGAACCAAAGATCCTGCGGTAATTACATCAACTCGACCTGGGTGCATGTAGCCAAGATTGCTGCGACTTTCCCGATCAAGTGAGAGAAGGTAATCACTTACTTCCTGTACTTGTTTCAGCGAAATCTGCGAGAGGTGAATTGCATACCGATCGTATTCGTTAAGACTTAAAGCGGCTGCGGCAACAGTGGTCGCGGTACCTGCGACTGCGATAACAGTCTTGGCTTGAGTAATGGGAACTACCGCACTGGCTTGCGAAATGGCAGCATCAATATCTGCATTGACTGCCGCGATTTCACTCTTCCTTGGCGGATCACTTTTGAAGTGGCGCTCTGACATCCTTACGCAACCAATGTTTACGCTGATTGCGCTAGTGACATCTTGACTTCCTATAACAAACTCTGTGGAGCCGCCACCGATGTCGATGACAAGATAAGGAGCGTCGTGGCCAATTAACTCGCGAGTTGCGCCAAGAAACGAGAGCGCGGCTTCTTCACTTCCTGGAATTACTTCAGGTGTAATTCCAAGGCGTTCTTTCACGCCATCGATGAAGAGATTTCTATTTGTGGCATCACGAGTGGCACTTGTCGCACAGAAACGGATCCGCTCTACGCCGCGTTTGGTAATCTCGCCGGCAAAGAGATCTACCGCAGCAAGGGTTCGGGCAATTGCGTCAGGATGAAATTGCCCAGTCTCATCAACTCCTTGACCTAGTCTGACAATCTCCATCGTGCGAAATACTTCCCGAAAATTGTTGCCTGAAATATCTGCGATTAGGAGTCGAATCGAGTTAGTACCGCAATCAATTGCTGCAACGCGCATTTTTACTTCTCGGTTAAATTCTCGGGATCAGAACACGGACTCTTGAGCCACCACTGTGGAAGCGCAGCAAGTGCTTCATCACCTAGTGGGTTGACATCGGGGCCGGCACTGAGTGAGTGCGCAATCAGTGAATGTAAACATTTAACTCGGTTGGGCATTCCACCGGCCGAGATCTCAGCAATTTCATCCACATTAATGCCGAGTGCAGCACGCGCAGCTAAGTAATCATCGTGGGCTGCGGCATAGCGTCCGGCTAACTCTGGATCACTTTCTAAGCGTTGATTCATTTCACTCATAAGACCACTTGATTCAAGCGTAGAAATTGCCGCAGTTAGTCGTGGACAAGTCGCATAGTAAAAAGTAGGAAATGGTTCACCCGATGTAAGGCGGGGTGGTGTTTCAATCACCGCAGGTTTGCCACATGGGCAGCGATAAGAGACCGCATGAACATCACGTGGTGTCCGCTCTAACTGCGCTGCAACTGTTGCTAAATCATCCCGGGTTGGAGGAATCAAGGCGCTACCTTCGCATTGGAAACTTGAGTAATTGATGAAATTAACTTGGTATACCAAGGAAGAGAACTCGGAATGTCCGTTGCAACAGTTTTTCCACTTTCGTTGGTGAAACCATTTCCAGTATTGATTAAATATTGGCGCTCACCTGGCATCACAAAGTGAAGGCGGGCTCGGGCCTGAGATTTCACATAATTGGGATCGCGCCAGAGTTCTAGCTCTTGTTGAACTTGATTCACTGATGATTGCAGTGCATTCACCTTTGCTGTGGTTGCATTGATTTGTGCGCGCTGTGAAAAGTAGCGTTGCAGCGGTGGCGCAAGTGCAAGAAGTAAGAGAAAGAGCGTGACGCTAATGATAATTGGCTTGCCAGCAGATGCTCGCCTACGACGAGATGATGGACGAAGCGACATGGCGTGTTATCCCTTGAAGCGGGGAAATGCTCCGGCGCCGGCATAACGTGCAGCACTGCCTAACTCTTCTTCGATGCGAAGGAGTTGGTTGTACTTGGCAACCCGCTCAGTGCGAGCTGGTGCGCCAGTTTTAATCTGGCCGCAATTTGTTGCAACTGCGAGATCGGCAATTGTGGTGTCTTCGGTTTCACCGGAACGGTGACTCATCATGCTCGCGTATTTTGCTTTATGCGCCATCCCAACAGCGTCGAGTGTTTCAGTCAGCGACCCAATTTGATTAACTTTCACTAAGAGCGCATTGGCGGTATTCGATGCAATTCCCTTAGCCAGACGCTCTGGATTTGTCACAAAGAGATCATCGCCAACAATCTGCACTTTCTCCCCTAATACCGCAGTCATAGCGCCCCAGCCTTGCCAATCCTCTTCATTGAGCGGATCTTCAATGCTCACTAACGGGTAGGCTGCAACTAGCTCTTGGTAATAGCTAATCATTTCATCGGATGATCGCAGTGAATCTTCAAATTTATATTTACCATTTTCATAGAACTCAGTTGCCGCAACATCCATAGCAAGTGCAATTTGGCTACCTGCGGTGTAACCAGCTTTAGAGATTGCTTCAAGAATGAGATCGAGAGCGGCACGATTGCTATCAAGATTTGGTGCAAAGCCACCCTCGTCACCAACACTTGTTGCTAGACCACGCTTTTTCAGAACTGCTTTGAGGCTGTGATAAATCTCGGCGCCCCATTGGAGTGATTCACTAAAACTCTTTGCGCCAATGGGCGCGATCATAAACTCTTGAATGTCAACATTGGTATCGGCGTGTGCGCCACCATTGAGAATGTTCATCATTGGAACTGGCAAGAGCTTCGCATCAGATCCACCAAGGCTGCGGAATAAAGATTGACCTGAACTATTTGCAGCAGCGCGAGCGGCGGCGAGTGAGACACCCAGAATTGCATTAGCGCCAAGGTTAGATTTATTTGCTGTTCCATCGAGTTTGATCATGGCTTCATCGATACCGCGTTGGTTTCCTGCATCCATACCAACTACAACTGGTGCAATTTTCTTTACAACATTGGCGACTGCGCCTTGCACGCCTTTGCCGAGATAACGTGAGCCACCATCACGAAGTTCAACTGCTTCAAATGCACCGGTTGAAGCGCCACTTGGAACATCTGCACGTGAGTGCGTTCCATCGGCGAGAACTATCTCAACTTCAACCGTTGGATTGCCACGGGAATCAAGAATTTCGCGAGCGACGATGCTGGTGATTGCAGACACGTTAAAACTCCTTAAGTATTGAGTGGAGTCTACCGCGACTCTTTTATCTGAATTTGCTCAATCAGATCACGCGCCACATTTCTTAGGACACTTTCGACATCAATCTGGCTGCTATTTGCGCTAGCGATGAGGGCTAACAATCGCTCCTGTAGTTCTGATTCAGTAATAGCCTGCTGCTGCGGCAGGTCGAGTTGAACGCCATTCTTCTCAGCGCGATAGAGGAGTTTGGTTACTAACGAGAGAGCTGGTTGAGAGAGAGCAACGCCATCCACTGCGGAGGTGCGACCTTTCTCGGCGCGTTTTTGTGCCTCCCAATTCTCCAAAACTTCTTCACTACCGGAGACTTTTGTATCGCCAAAGACGTGAGGGTGGCGACGAATTAATTTATCTGCAACTTCGCGCGCAACATCTTCAATGTTAAATGGTTCGAGATCGGATTCCTGCGCCATTCGAGCATGGAAATAAACTTGCAACAGAACATCACCGAGTTCTTCGCGCATAGCAGCGCGATCGCTCTTTTCAACTGCATCAATAAATTCGTATGACTCTTCTAGTAAATATTTAAGAAGAGATTCGTGCGTCTGCTCTGCATCCCACGGACAACCACCTGGTGAACGGAGTTGGTCCATCACCGCAACTAATCGTTGCAGGTGAGATTCGGTCATGGTGTTGCTTTAGGACTTACCGCAGCGCCAGCTGCTTCAGTATCAACAATGTCGCCAGTTGTTGGATCCCATTTACCATAGCGCGCATTAACAACAACCTTATCCTGGGCAGCCTTGGCTACAAGAAGTTGCTGAATCGCTTGCCCAGCAGTGTTCTGATCTGCACCAGCTTGAGCTGCAGATTGTTGCAACTTGGTCGAGATAATTACAGTCTGAAGGTAAAGATTAAAATCTGCCGCAGCAATTTCTACACCAGCGAGCGCCTTAGGCAGATTCTTCTCGCCACCGATTTGGGTAAGGATCTGAGCGCGTTGGGTATCAATTTCAGCCTTAACTGCTGCTTTGAAATCTTCTTCGGTAGTTATT
>JBAXNY010000051.1:0-7592 GCA_037133535.1 Actinomycetes bacterium | reverse complement strand
GAGCGTTGGCGATTGGGCGCGCGAACTCTGCGGTGGCACACATGTGCAGCGCAGCGGACAGCTGGGGCTAGTGAAATTATTAGGTGAGGCATCTATTGGCGCAGGTGTGCGTCGCGTTGAGGCACTCGTCGGCGCAGATGCTTATAAATTTTTGGCAGGCGAACATCTCCTGCTCGATTCACTCACTGAAATCATCAAAGGCGCACGCGTAGAGGAACTCCCAGAGCGCATCAATGGTTTGGTTAATCGCCTCAAAGATGTAGAGAAGGAACTTGCAACTATGCGTTCGGCAAATGCACTAAGCCAAGTGGGAGATCTGACTAAGAGCGCAGTCGTTGTCGATGGCACATCCTTTATTGGCGCGAGATTATCTGACGGGCTATCTGGCGATGATCTTCGTAAAGTTGCACTCGATCTGCGTGCTCGTATCGAGGATTGCGTTGTTGCACTGATTAGCGGTGAAGCTGATAAGCCAGTACTGGTCTGCGCAGTGAGTCCACGTGCGCAAGGTAAAGGAATTAAAGCTGGCGCATTAGTAAAGATTGGTTCTGCAGTTCTTGGTGGTGGGGGTGGCGGTAAGGATGATTTTGCTCAAGGTGGCGGTGTCAATCTAGCGGCAGGTCAAGCAGCCCTTGATGCAATCGCGCTTGCACTGCGCGGGTAGGAGTTATGAAATCAGGACGGCGCATTGCCTTTGATTATGGCGATACCCGGATCGGCGTTGCACTCAGCGACCCACATGCGATCCTTGCATCGCCTTTAACTGTTTTGCTCCGTGAAGACCCCGCACTGACCGACCAACTCACAGCGCTATTTCTTGAGCACGATCCGATTGCCATCTACTTAGGAAATCCACTTCATCTCTCTGGTGTAGCTGGAGCAAGTAGCAGCAAGGTCTCTGACTTCAAAGCGCTTCTAGAATCAATTACTGCGATACCAGTGACCTTGATTGATGAACGCATGAGTACTGCATCAGGTTTGAAATCTCTACGTGAGGCAGGAGTAGATAGTCGCAAAGCAAAAGAGTTGATTGATGCAGTGGCGGCGGTAGCTATCTTGGAACAAGGTATTGCTATGGAGCAGAAGTAGTGAAGGTTGCACTTCAATCCATTATCCGAGTCAGCCTCGCATTACTTCTGATTGTCCTCATGACTGGTGGCTTAGTAGTTGTGCGTCGGGCAGCGATTCGAGTCGCAGATTTTCCAGCTAACGCCGGCCAGCAAGATGTCACAATTGAAATACCAGCAGGTGCCAGTGGCGATGTGATCGCGAAATCACTATTTGCTGCAAAGGTAGTTGCCTCTGCCGAAAGTTTCTACCGCTTAGCTGTGCAAGATCCACGTGCGGCCACCATTGCGCCCGGCTTGCATCAGATTCAAAGACACATTCCAGCGACGGTTGCACTCACTCAATTAATGGATCCCAAGCGCATACCCAATCTGGTAATCGTTAAAGAAGGGGCGTGGCGCAGCGAAGTTATCACTGCGCTAATTGCTCGGGGGTTTATCCGGGGCGACATTGATAAAGCGTTGAAGGTTGTAAAAGTTCCCAAGGGTTTCAGCGCAGAAGAAGGAATCTATTTTCCGGCACAATATTCATTCCCATCTGGGACTACGGCACTGAGTGCGTTGCAGACAATGATCGATCGCTTTACGGTTGAAGCGAAGGCAACGGGATTATCAACACCATCTGGAAAATTCACATCCGCACAAATGTTGACTATTGCCTCCATTGCCCAGGCAGAAGGCGACCTCGCTGATTTCCCAAAGATCACTCGCGTAATCTTCAATCGTTTAAAAATCGGAATGCCGCTACAGATGGACACCACAGTTCATTACATCAAGAAGTCTCGCGGTCGAATTTTTCTCAGCTTGAATTCAACAAAGATTGCTTCGCCTTACAACACCTACCTGCACTACGGCCTGCCCCCAACTCCGATCGGAAACCCAGGTAGAGCTGCGATCATCGCGGCGCTCACTCCGGCGGCGGGTGAGTGGACCTTCTTTATTACGGTGAAACCGGGCGATACTCGCTTCACATCTTCGGCGAGCGAATTCAATAACTGGAAGAATGAGTACGAGAAGAATGCAAAGGCGGGGTTATTTAAATGAGTGGGCAATTGCGGGCAGCTGTCCTCGGCTCGCCAATCTCGCATTCACTCTCACCAGTGCTGCATCGCTGCGCCTATGAAATCTTAGGAATTGCGGCCACTTATGAGGCAATTGAAATTCAAGAGAACCAACTCGCTGATTTTGTCGCGAAGATGGATTCAAGTTGGCTTGGGGTATCGCTGACGATGCCGCTTAAAGAAGAGGTATTGAAAGTCGCTGATGAAGTTGATCCGCTTGCCTTACGTATCCAATCCGCCAACACTCTCTATCGAGTAGGAGAGAAGTGGCGGGCAACAAGTACCGATGTGAATGGCTTTAGCTATGCGTTAGCGGCGAAGAGTTCAGGGAGTTTCACATCAGTAGTAATTCTCGGCGCCGGTGCAACTGCTCGCTGTGCCGCGGCAGCCTTTGATGGCAAAGGTCGAAAAATTACTGTTCTGCTTCGCAGCGATTACCGTAAAGCGCAGATGCAACCATGTGTGAGTGAAGGAGAGTTGCATTTTGCACAGTGGAATGACCGCACCGCTCTTCTGGATGCTGACTTAATCGTGAACACCACACCAGCCGGTGTCGGTGATGAAGTGGCACTTTTGCTCGATCACAAGCCGGATGCGATTTTCTTTGAAGCACTCTATAACCCATGGCCAACTCGACTTTTGCAATCATGGCGCGCTACACAGTCGCGTGGAATTGATGGATTGGATCTATTGGTACATCAAGCAATTGACCAGATCACGCTCCAAACTGCAGGCGTCCGAAAGATGGATCTACCTGAACGCTGTACTTTTGCCGCTGCGCTGCGAAGTGCTGGATTGAAAGCGCTGGGAGTAAATCCACAGGCTTGAAGCAGGAAAGTTTCGCGGACGCTTTAGTGGCTCATGAGAATTTTCTCTTTTCTAGTAGCGGCCATCTTTGGTGCAAGATCTTCTTTACTTGATTTACGCCAATACCGATTGCCGAACAAGTATTCGGCAATTATCTTTCTCGCTGCCTGCTTGGCCAATGGAATTTCGCAAGCCGGTAAGAATTTGATAGTTACTCTGACTTTATATCTTTTTATTCTTCTTCTGGTTCGAGGGAATTTGGGATTGGGCGATGTGAAATTCGCCGGCGCATGTAGTGGCTTCCTATCGAGTGATCTCTCAGTTATTGCATCTTTTCTACTGGTGACATGGATCTTCGGTGCAGTGCATTGTGTGATTCTTCGATGGCGTCATGGAATCTGGCCGAAGAAGATCGCGTTAGGACCCGCAATTTATCTGGCAACGATCGCCTTATTAGGCGCGAGATGGGCGCCTTCTCTGTCACAATAGGCCAATGCGTTGGCTCACTGCAGGAGAATCACACGGTCCGGTCCTGACCGCGATCGTTGAAGGCCTGCCGGCACACATTCAGATCTCAACGAAAGAGATCAACGAAGATTTAGGCAGGCGCCGTCTTGGCGCCGGGCGCGGTGCACGTCAGAGTTTTGAAGCAGATCAAATCCGAATTCTTGGCGGTATCCGTTTAGGTATTTCACAAGGTGGCCCGATTGCTGTTGAAGTAGGAAATTCTGAATGGCCAAAGTGGGAAAAAGTTATGTCGGCCGACCCGATCGATCCCGCTGAGATTTCTGGTTTGGCGCGCAATGCACCTTTATCTCGACCACGCCCTGGACATGCCGACATGGTTGGGATGCAGAAGTACGACTTCGATGATGCTCGGCCAATTTTAGAACGGGCAAGTGCACGCGAGACTGCAGCACGAGTGGCGTTAGGTGCGATAGCTAAGGCTTTCTTGCAGCAATCAGTGGGAATTACGATTTTGAGTCATGTGAAATCCATTGGTGGAGTTGCACTCGCAGAAGATTTTCCATTGCCGCCATTTAGTGAGCGTGCGCGTATTGATAGCGATCCAGTGCGATGTGCTGATCCTGCAACAAGTGCAAAGATGCTTACCGAGATTGATTCAGCACATACCGATGGCGACACATTAGGTGGAGTAGTTGAAGTATTGGCCTATAACTTGCCACCTGGACTTGGCTCACATACACATTGGGATCGCCGGCTCGATGCGCGCCTTGCAGGAGCGATGATGGGAATTCAAGCGATCAAAGGTGTTGGAATAGGCGATGGCTTCACATCGGCTACTCGCCGCGGATCAGTGGCACATGACGAGATCGAGCGCGACAAAGCAGGACGCATTGTGCGCCGTACCGATCGTGCTGGTGGGACTGAAGGTGGCATGTCTAATGGTGAGATCTTGCGCATCAGCGTTGCGATGAAACCAATCTCCACTGTTCCTAAAGCCCTCGACACAATTGATGTACTTACTGGCGAAGCTGCGAAGGCGATCAATCAGCGTTCTGATGTCTGCGCAGTGCCGGCGGCTGGAATCGTTGCAGAAGCAATGGCTGCGCTGGTTTTAGCCGAAGCTGTTCTGGAGAAATTTGGTGGCGATAGCGTTCAAGAGGTAAAACGTAACTACGACAGTTACATGAGCAATCTTCGCTTTAAGTAGGCAGCTATGCCACCTCGCGTAATACTGATTGGCCCACCTGGTGCAGGTAAGAGTGTGATCGGTAAGAATCTGGCACAACGTATGGAGTCACAATTTTCTGATACCGATGCTCTGATTGAAGAGAGTGCTGGTAAGAGTGTTGCGCAGATCTTCATTGATGATGGTGAGAGTGTCTTTCGTGATCTTGAAGCGCGCATCGTTGCAACCGCTCTCACCGAACGCGAGGGTGTTCTCTCATTGGGTGGTGGTGCGATCTTGCGCGATGAGACCCGCAAAGCCGTCAGCGAATCAGGTGCTGCCGTAATTTTTCTCGATGTCACTTTGGCTATTGCCGCACCTCGAATTGGATTTAATCGCGACCGGCCACTTCTTCTCAATAATCCGCGCCAACAATGGCAGAAACTCATGGATGAGCGACGCAGCATTTACGAAGGTGCGGCGTCGATGCACGTTCAAGTGGGAGATCGATCAGTGGCTGCCGTTGCTACGGAGATTCTCGCCGGACTTGAAAAGGAGAAGGCATGAAGACCATAGCAATTCGTGCTGAGCGCGATTACGAAGTCGCTTTCTCAACTGATTGGAAATCAGAGCTGGCTGGTCAATTACAGAAATGTGCCAAAGTAGGAATTGTCATCAGTAGTGAGATGCGGGGGCGCGTTGATCTGAAATTAGATGTTCCTGGTGAGGTTTTCACCTTTGAAATTCCAGATAGCGAAGCCGGCAAGAGCACCGCAATCTTGGGCAAACTCTGGGATTGGTTAGGAGCGGCAGGTTTCACTCGCAGCGACATGATTGTTGGAATTGGTGGTGGCGCAACTACTGACATCGCAGGCTTTGCTGCTGCTACTTGGTTGCGTGGAATTTCCTGGGTTGCAGTTCCGACTTCAATCGCTGGTGCAGTCGATGCGGCAATTGGCGGTAAGACCGGTGCCAACTCTGAGTATGGAAAGAATTTGATCGGAGCCTTTCATTCACCCAACCGCGTGATTATTGATCTAGCTTGGTTTGAGACGTTATCAGATCGCGATTTCGCAGCAGGCCTTGCTGAAGTTATTAAATGTGGCTTCATCAAGGACCAGCGAATTCTTGAGATTTGCGAGGGCAATGACCTGGCTGGAATTCGTAAGGATCGCGCTCTCTTGCAAGAGTTGATCGAGCGGTCAGTGCAGATCAAAGCAGATGTTGTCTCAGTTGATTTCAAAGATAGCTTTGAACGCGAGATTCTCAATTACGGTCACACCTTTGGGCATGCAGTTGAACGTCATAGTAATTACTCGCTTCGCCACGGCGAGTGCGTGGCCATCGGCATGGTTTTTGTTGCCGAATTGGCAAAACTCGATGGAAAGATCGACGAAGCCCTTGTCTTGCGCCATGTGGCACTCCTTGAGAAATACAATTTACCTATTACCTACAAAGGCGGGGATTGGAACGAACTCCTAGCTCACATGGCAAATGATAAGAAGAGCCGGGGGAGTGTGATTCGCTTCGTTGTCCTGACTGGGGTGGGAAGTACGGTTCGCCTTGAAGGTCCAAGTAGTCAATTGTTGAAGCAGAGCTACGAGAGAGTGAGTGGATAAGATGGCAAAGAAAGTGCTCGTACTCAATGGACCTAATCTTGCGCGCTTAGACATTCGCGATTCAAAGATCTACGGTGATGTTAACTATGAAGAACTCGTCAAAAGCGTCAGTGCAAAGGGCGCTGCTTTAGGTTTTGAAATTGAAGTTCGCCAGAGCAATGATGAAGCAGAATTGATTACCTGGCTACACGAAGCAAGTGATGCACAGTGGCCAGTTATTTTCAATCCAGCCGCATTTACGCATTACTCGTATGCGATTCGCGATGCTGCGGATATGTTGAAAGCGCCATTAATTGAAGTTCATCTCTCTAATCCCATGTCACGCGAGGAGTTTCGTCACACCTCAGTAATTTCAGGGGTAGCAACAGGCACGATCGCCGGATTTGGCGTTAACTCGTATCTTTTGGCGCTAGAAGCACTGGTATCCTTGACGAAGTGAAGTTGAAATAGCTCCCATCCAAACGGGATTTGAGCGCGAGTGGAATTGGGTTGATCGTGGCAACAACAAATGATTTAAAGAATGGCATGACGCTAGAGATTGAGAAGCAACTCTGGAACGTTGTGGAATTCCAACACGTGAAGCCAGGCAAGGGCCCAGCATTCGTTCGTACCAAATTGAAGTCAGTGATGACTGGCAAGGTTGTTGAGAAGACCTTTAACGCAGGTGTAAAAGTTGACGTCGCAATTCTTGAAAAGCGCGACATGCAATTTCTCTACCGCGATGGCGAAGGATTCGTATTTATGGATTCGAAGACCTTTGATCAGATGACCATCTCGGCAGAGGTAGTCAGCGACGCTGCTAATTACATGCTAGAAAATGTTGATGCAATTGTTGCGGTACATGAAGGTATTCCGCTCTACATCGAACTCCCAGCATCTGTAACATTGAAGATCACTTATACCGAGCCTGGTATCCAAGGCGATCGCTCCTCTGGTGGCACAAAGCCTGCAACTCTGGAAACTGGAATCGACATTCAAGTACCGCTCTTCATCAAGCAGGATGAGTTGGTTCTGGTTGATACGCGAGATGGTTCTTATCTCGGCCGAGCTAATTAAGTAAGTAGGCTCTCTCACTCATGGCAGCTCGCAGTAAGGCGCGTAAGGCTGCTCTCGACCTACTCTTCGAATCTGATCTGCGGGGAAGTAATACTGCAGAGCTCTTAGCTACTCGATTAGACAGCGCAAGCACCCTCGATACTCCACAACTTCGCGAATACACATCCACGCTAGTTGAGGGCGTTATCGCCCATAAGCGCAAGATCGATGAATTAATCTCCACCTATGCGCAGGGCTGGGATTTAGATCGTTTGCCTATTGTTGATCGTAATGTAATGCGCATCGGAATTTATGAATTGCTCTGGAACGATGAAGTAGATGATGCCGTCGCAATTGATCAAGCCTTAGA
>JBAXNY010000050.1:0-7804 GCA_037133535.1 Actinomycetes bacterium | reverse complement strand
CTCATTGAATGCTGCGATGCCATATTTCTCGATGTCGCCCTTACCGGCAAAGCCAAGTTCTTTCTCTACTGCAATTTCAACGGGGAGTCCGTGGCAATCCCAACCAGCTTTGCGAACAACGCCCTTGCCCTTCATGGTGTGAAAGCGTGGGAAGACATCTTTAAATACGCGAGCCTCAATGTGGTGAGTGCCAGGTTTGCCATTTGCAGTGGGTGGGCCTTCAAAGAACGTCCAAGCCGGTGCACTATCTCGCGCAGCTACGCTCTCTTCAAAAATATTATTCTCACGCCAAAAATTGAGGATGCGATGTTCCATTGCAGGTAAATCAATCTGCGCGGGTAGGGGCGTAAACTCCGACATAGAACTCCTCCAGTGGAAAACCACTACACATCTGGAGGGACGATCCTTGGGATCGCGGTACCACCCACCTTGCAACAGAGGGCGTGCTGCCCTTGTGCCACTTGATTACTTGCCGCCGGGTCTACCTCTGCTGATCACTCGTGAGAGTGAAGTAACAGACTCTTCCGGCACGCTCAAAGGTGATGGCCTTGTCATAGCGTGAAATGCAAGTGAGTGGATCTTACCGTGGCGGAGGTGGCTTTTCGACGCTGATAGGCATAAGTTACGCGCCGTGGCAGTGAAGAAGAAGAAAGCAGCGGCGAAGAAGCCCGCTAAGAAGGCCCCTGCCAAAAAGATTGCTAAAAAAGTAGCCAAGAAGAAGCCCGCTAAGAAGGCTCCTGCCAAAAAGATTGCCAAGAAAGCACCAGTCAAGAAAGTTCCCGCAAAAAAGGCGCCAGCCAAGAAAGCTCCGGGTCGCCCATTTCCCTCCAAGGCCGCACCAGTAGTGGCACCCGCTCCAACATCGAGTGCAGCAGCAGCGGCTCCGGTACAAGAGCATCGTTTAGTAATGCGTCCACCAGTTCGCCCCGTAAAGAGTGGAAAGAAAGCGCCATCGCTCAAACCGATCAAGAGCGCACCAGCTCCCATGGTGGTCGATGGCGATGAAGCACCATGGAGTGCTGCCGAACTTAAATCAATGCGCTCGCACTTAACGAGTGACCTTGCACGTTTGAAGCAAGAACTCGCCGCCGTTGAAATTGAGATGGATGCGCTGATTCAAGAATCTGGCGAAGGTGCCGGCGATGATCAGGCTGATGCCGGTACTAAAACTTTCGAACGCGAACATGAGATGTCGCTTGTTATCAATGCCCGCGACATGGTCTTGCAGACTGAACGAGCACTCGAGCGCATCGATAGCAAGAGTTATGGTCGCTGCGAAGAGTGCAGCAATGCCATTGGCAAAGCACGTCTCCAAGTTTTCCCACGAGCCACCCTCTGCATGATTTGCAAGCAGAAGGAAGAACGGCGCTAACTTTGCGCCGCTTCGAACGTCCTCAAGCCTCAGGGCTATCGCTCTGGAATCCCATCACTAAGCCGTTATGGATTACTGCCCTTGCAGTTTTAATTCTCGACCGCGTCACGAAGATGTGGGCAGTTGCCGCACTTACCGATCAACCACCGCGCGACTTTATTGGGTCAATTCTGCGTCTTCATCTCATCGGTAATGCTGGTGCGGCATTTAGCGTTGGCATGGGGCGAAGTGCTCTCTTAAGCGCCTTCGCCTTCTTTGTTATCAGCGCAATTATTTACTTTGCTACCTCTCTGATTTCAAAACGTTGGGCACTCACACTCGGTCTGGTATTAGGCGGTGCACTTGGCAATCTCTTCGACCGTATTACCCAAAGTAAAGGTGGCTTTCTTCAGGGTGAAGTAATTGATTTTCTTGAACTGCCACATTGGCCAATCTTTAATCTGGCAGACATGGCCGTCTCAACTGCGGCGGTGCTTGCCATCATTCTCTCGATTAAAAATATTCTGCCAACTGGCAAGCGGCCAGATCGCAGGCTCGGATGAGTCGTGAAATTAAACGCGTCAGCGTTCCAGAGGGTGTGGCAGGAGAGCGTATAGATAGCGCACTTACTCGAGTTTTGGGCCTTTCGCGTAACTCTGTTGTGAAGCTATTAGAAGCTGGCGAGATTACAACTGCAGGTGTGGCGATGGGTAAATCAGATCGAGTATTGGTCGGGCAAGATATTGAAATTTTGATGCCCGATACCGATCCAGGTGATGCAGTTCCAATTACACCACTGAAAGATTTAGAGATTGTCTATGAAGATGATGCAATCGTTGTCATTAACAAACCAGTGGGTTGCGCTGCCCATCCAAGTCCAGGCTGGGTTGGCCCAACTGTCATTGGCGCACTTGCTGCGGCCGGCCACACAATTGCAACAAGTGGCGCAGCCGAACGCGCCGGAATTGTCCATCGCCTCGATGTTGGCACTAGCGGCTTGATGGTTGTTGCAAAGAGTGAGCGCGCATACAGCGTTTTGAAAGATGCATTTCGCGATCGCACAGTTGAGAAGATTTATCACGCACTTGTACAAGGCCATTTAGATTCCACGTCAGGAACAATTGACGCACCGATCGATCGCCACCCGAAAGAGGATTATCGCTTTGCCGTTGTTGCCGATGGTAAACCGAGCATCACTCATTACGAAGTGATCGAGTACTACCGCGCTGTTTCATTAGTACAAGTAACTTTAGAAACAGGACGGACCCATCAAATTCGGGTGCACTTCTCCGCGCTGCACCATCCACTAGTTGGCGATCTCACCTACGGCGCAGATCCCACTCTGGCCAAACGCCTCGAGATGACACGTCCATGGCTCCATGCCATGGAGTTGCGCTTTGCTCACCCGATTACTGGCGCCGCCCTCGACTTCCGTGCGCCTTATCCCGCTGATCTGACACGCGCAATTTCCCTACTCGACCAATCTGTCCTTCCGTAGGACTACCCTCACCAGCCGTGACTAACTTCGCCCACCTCCACGTTCATACCGAGTATTCGATGCTCGATGGAGCCGCACGCGTGGATGAATTAGTGGCAGAAGTTGCGCGCCAAGAGATGCCGGCAATTGCGATTACCGATCATGGAAATGTTTTCGGTGCATACGATTTCTATAAGCAATCAAAGAAAGCTGGCGTTAAACCGATCATCGGCATCGAAGCCTACGTTGCACCTGAATCGCGATTGAAGAAAGAGCGCGTGAAGTGGGCCGATGGTGGCGAAGATGATGTCTCTGGTGGCGGTGCTTATACCCACATGACACTGCTTGCTGAAAATAATGAAGGTTTGCAGAATCTCTTCCGGCTTTCATCACTGGCCTCACTCGAGGGTTATTACTACAAGCCTCGTATGGATCGCGAACTTCTTGCCCAATATGCCAAGGGAATTATTGCAACCACTGGTTGTCCAGGTGGCGAGATCCAAACTCGGTTGCGCATGGGTGCATATAAAGAGGCACTACGCGCCGCGAGTGAACTTCGTGATATTTTCGGTAAGGAGAATTTCTTCTTAGAAATTATGGAACATGGCATCGAGATTGAAGCCAGGGTTAAAGCAGATCTTCTTAAATTAGGTCGCGAACTTGGTCTACCACTTCTTGCGACAAATGATCTTCACTACACCTACAAGAAAGATTCAGAGGCACATGCTGCGTTGCTCTGCGTGCAATCTGGTTCGACGTTAGCAGATCCCAAGCGCTTCAAATTTGAAAATGATGAGTTCTATTTGAAGAGCGCTAGCGAAATGCGCGAGCTCTTTAAGGAACTCCCAGAGGCATGCGACAACACACTTTTAATTGCCGAGCGCTGCGAAGTCACAATGCGCGAAGGCGAGAATCTATTGCCACGCTTCCCAGTGCCAAGTGGCGAGAGCGAAGATTCCTGGTTGATAAAAGAATCCCTCGCCGGCTTAACATCGAAGTTAGGTGGCGCAATTCCGCCGGCATACGACGAGCGACTTCGCTACGAACTCGATGTCATGATCAAGATGGGGTTTCCTGGTTACTTCCTTGTAGTTGCCGACTTAGTTAATTATGCAAAGCAGCAGGGGATTCGCGTCGGTCCAGGTCGCGGATCTGCAGCGGGTTCTCTGGTCTCCTATTCCTTAGGTATTACTGCACTCGATCCGATTGTGCATGGCCTCTTGTTCGAGCGCTTCCTCAATCCAGAACGTATCTCAATGCCAGATATTGATTTAGATTTCGATGAGCGCCGCCGCAGCGACATGATTCGTTATGCCACCGAGAAATATGGCGAGGATCGCGTTGCGCAGATTATTACTTACGGAACAATCAAATCTAAACAAGCGATCAAAGATGCCACACGCGTTCTTGGCTATCCCTATGTATTCGGCGATAAATTAACTAAAGCGTTGCCACCATCGATTATGGGTAAAGATGTCACCCTCAGCGGTGCTTTTGATCCGAAGAATGAGCGTTATGTTGAAGCATCAGAATTTCGTGCCCTCTACGACAGCGAACCAGATTCCAAGCGCATCGTTGATACGGCACGAGGCCTTGAGGGACTCAAGCGCCAGGCTGGCGTGCATGCCGCGGGTGTAATTCTCTCTCGCGAACCACTCCTTGATGTGATTCCGATTCAGCGGCGCGACTCTGATGGCGCGATCATCACTCAATTCGACATGGGCGCCTGCGAAGCAATTGGTCTACTCAAGATGGATTTCTTGGGATTGCGCAATCTCTCAGTACTCGATGATGCGCTATTAAATATCATTGCCAATCAAGGCGATGTGGTGAAATTAGAAGATCTCACTCTCGATGATAAGAAGACTTACGAACTTCTCTCTCGCGGTGACACACTCGGTGTATTCCAATTGGACTCAGGTCCGATTCGTTCACTTCTTCGCTCGATGGCACCTGATTCCTTCGCTGACATCTCTGCGGTAATTGCGCTCTATCGCCCAGGTCCTATGGGTGAAAATTCGCATAATAAATATGCCGATCGCAAGAACGGACGCAAGCCAGTTGAACCAATTCATCCAGAATTGGATAAACCGCTGCAAGAAATTCTGGGGGATACCTACGGACTGATTGTTTATCAGGAGCAGGTGATGGCGATCGCCCAGAAGGTCGCTAACTTCTCACTTGGTCGCGCAGATTTACTCCGTAAAGCGATGGGTAAGAAGATTGTCGAAGTTCTCGAAAAGGAATATGTTCCCTTCGAAGCTGGCATGGTTAAAAATGGCTTCTCATCGGGTGCGATTAGCGAGCTCTGGAAGACGCTGATTCCATTCTCGGATTACGCATTTAACCGCGCACATAGCGCAGGTTACGGAATGGTCTCCTATTGGACTGCCTATCTCAAAGCTAATTACCCCACCGAGTACATGGCCGCGCTGCTCACGAGTGTGCGCGATGATAAAGATAAGTCTGCTCTTTACTTGAGTGAATGTCGGCGAATGGGAATCAAAGTTCTACCACCAGATGTCAATGAATCCGATGCTGAGTACACACCACGCGGTGGCGATATTCGTTTTGGCTTGGCAGCGATTCGCAATGTTGGTGAAGGTGTTGTCGCCTCTATCAAAGCAGCGCGCGATAGCAAATCTCGCTTCACCTCATTTGGTGATTTCTTAGCAAAGGTCGATGCACAGGTCTGCAATAAGAAGACGATTGAATCTCTGATTAAAGCTGGCGCATTCGATTCCTTCGGAGCGCCCCGCAAAGGTTTGATGGCGGTGCATTTAGAGGCGATTGATTCGGTGATTGAGAGCAAGCGCGCTGAAGCAATTGGCCAATTCGATTTATTTGGTGGTGAATCAACCACTCAAGTTATGGGAGTTGAGCTAGATATTCCAGAAGGCGAATGGGATAAATCCCAACTCCTCTCGTACGAGCGCGAGATGTTGGGTCTTTACGTTTCTGATCATCCGCTCCTTGGCATCGAACATGTACTCAAAGCCAACACAGATATGAGTATCAGTGAGCTGCTCGATGAAGGTGCCGTTCATGATTCAGTCGTTACTGTTGGTGGCTTAATTACGAGCATCAATCGAAAAGTTACTAAACAAGGTGCATCATGGGCGATCGTTACTGTTGAAGATCTTGGTGGTTCGATTGAGGCGCTCTTCTTTTCTAATTCTTATACCCAACATGCCATGTCACTTGTTGAAGATCGAGTTGTTATCATTCGCGGCCGAGTAGATCATCGCGATGAACAGCTGCGCTTTACCGCGCTAGATCTCTCATCACCAGACATCTCACGCGGCCCAGTTGGTCCACTCATCATCTCGCTACCCATTGCACAATGCACCCCACCAATCGTGGATCGTATGAAAGAGATTCTGCGCTCTCATCCTGGACCGCGCGAAGTGCATCTGCATCTGGATGATCGCGGCACAAATACCGTTTTGAAACTCGATGCCAAAATCACCTCATCGCCCTCATTGAGTGCTGATTTGAAAGCAATTTTGGGCCCAGGCTGCTTGGTTTAAATAACCGCCCAGTAAGCCGGTCCACGCTTTAGACTTATGGCTATTAGTTGCAGCCTTAACCCTCGGTAGGAAGTGAGTCGCCATGATCCGCACCGTCGATCTGCGCGGCCGCACTCTCTCTAAATCTGAATATGCAGCGCTACTGCCTCGCGCCACTCTCGATGTTGTCGGTGCAATGGCAACGATCGAACCGATTCTTGCCGCAGTAAAGAGCGGTAACGAGCAGACGCTTCGCGACTTAGCGCAAAAATTTGATGGAGTTTCACCTAAGGAGATTCGAGTTCCACGGGCTGCGTTAGATCGGGCGCTTGCCGAATTAGATCCTGCAGTTCGCGCCGCACTTGAACTTTCAATTGAGCGAATTCGCAAAGTACATCGCGA
This sequence comes from Actinomycetes bacterium, assembly GCA_037133535.1. GTDB lineage: Bacteria > Actinomycetota > Actinomycetes > Nanopelagicales > Nanopelagicaceae > WLQV01. The sequence goes on along the minus strand of JBAXNY010000050.1, from coordinate 1,065 downwards.
TCAAGTTCGCAGCGATAAGCGAACCGAAGTTGTTCCAGGTGGCACTGTGACTGAGAAGTGGATTCCAGTAGATCGTGTGGGACTTTATGTTCCTGGCGGACGTGCGGTTTATCCCAGCAGTGTGATGATGAATGTGATTCCAGCACAGATTGCAAATGTGGAGAGCATCGCCGTTGCCTCACCGCCGCAGAGTGAATTTGGTGGCCTGCCGCACCCAACAATTTTGGCAACGTGTGCGTTACTTGGAATTAGCGAGGTGTATGCCGTAGGTGGTGCGCAGGCGATTGCACTCTTTGCTTATGGCATGGCCGGACTTTGTGAGAAGTGTGATTTAGTAACTGGGCCCGGAAATATTTATGTGGCAGCGGCAAAGCGCGCACTCCGCGGAATTGTCGCAATTGATTCTGAAGCCGGCCCAACCGAGATTGCAATCATCGCCGATGAGAGCGCACTAGCTGTAGATGTTGCAGCCGATCTGATTAGCCAAGCCGAACACGATGTGATTGCGGCCGCTGTACTGATCACAACTTCGACTACATTGGCCGATCAGGTTAAATCTCAGCTGGAAAAGCGAGTCATTGCTACAAAGCACGGTGATCGCATTCGCACCGCACTCTCAGGTGTGCAATCTGCAATTGCACTTGTTGATGACTTGGATCAAGCAGTTGCAGTTGCAAATGCATACGCAGCAGAGCACTTGGAAATTCAAACAGTGAAGCCGCAGAGTGTTGCCGCTGGTATTCGCAATGCCGGTGCAGTCTTTATCGGTCGTTACACGCCAGTCTCGCTAGGAGATTACGCAGCGGGTTCCAATCACGTGCTACCTACCGGTGGCTGTGCCTGTCATTCCAGCGGTCTATCTGTGCAAACTTTCCTTCGTGGCCTTCACTTTGTGGAGTACAACGAGAGCGCATTTAACGACATCACGCCAACTGTGATCACACTCGCCAACGCTGAAGATCTACCAGCGCACGGTGAAGCAATGAGTGCACGTTCGGAGCAGCCATGAGTAATTGGCCGTCGTGGCTTCCGCTTCGCAAAGATTTAGGTCAGCTGAGTGTTTAC
>JBAXNY010000049.1:0-7885 GCA_037133535.1 Actinomycetes bacterium | reverse complement strand
GCCCAGCAACATTTTCGTACCCTGCAACGCCTACTTGGACCACTGAGTGAAGGTGGCATGCTCGGCGGCAGTGATGATGCAACTCAGGTAACACTTATTACTGGATCCCAGAATGCAGCTTCGCGAAAGGCGGCACTTGCACTTGCCGCAACTGGTGAGGCAGGAATCGTCATTGGTACACATGCTCTCTTAGGTGAGACGGTGCAATTTAAAGAGTTAGGTCTAGTTGTTGTAGATGAACAACATCGATTTGGTGTTGAACAACGCGATGCACTTAAGAGTAAGGCCGATACGCCACCGCACTTATTGGTAATGACTGCAACACCAATTCCACGAACTGTCGCGATGACCGTCTTCGGTGATTTAGATGTTTCCACACTTCGTGAATTGCCACTTGGTCGCCAACCGATTACCAGCCACGTAGTTGCAGTATTGGAGAAGCCCAACTTTCTCGACCGGGCATGGGAGCGAATTCGCGAAGAGGTAACACAAGGACATCAGGCTTATGTTGTTGCACCGCGTATTACTGCACAAGAGAGTGAAGATGCAGATTTAGATTATCTCTTCGGTACTGAGACTCAGAGCATGGCGGCAGTTGAAGAATTAGCGCCAAAACTTGCAACTGGTGCGCTCAAAGGTCTGCGTGTTGCACCGCTCCATGGAAAGCAAAGTGCTGAAGTTAAAGAGAGCACGATGCAAGCATTTTCGGCAGGTGAAATTGATGTTCTTATCTCCACTACGGTAATTGAAGTAGGCGTGGATGTACCTAATGCAACTGTGATGGTGATTATGGATGCTGAGCGATTTGGCGTCTCGCAGTTACATCAATTGCGTGGTCGTGTAGGACGTGGCACTTCCCCTGGCTTATGTCTCTTGGTGACAAGTGCGGAACCAGAAAGTCCAGCACGAGAGCGACTTACCGCAGTAGCTGCAACACAGGATGGCTTTGAGTTATCTCGAATCGATTTAGAACAACGGCGCGAAGGCGATGTTCTCGGCACATCGCAATCAGGAACGCGCTCGCATCTGCGCTTGCTTCGAGTTTTGCGCGACGAAGATCTCATTGTTTTAGCTCGAAACGATGCGCAAACGCTCATTACAGAAGATGCAACGCTAGTGAAATTTCCAGCACTGGCGCATCAACTAGAATTACTCAAATCAGATGATGCGGCGGAGTACATCGACAAGGGGTGAGCAATGCGAATAATTTCAGGCGTTGCTAAAGGTCGCTCACTCTCTAGCGTGGCCGGACCAACTCGGCCCACATCAGATCGAGCACGTGAAGGACTCTTCTCCTCCCTGCTCTCAGAATTTGGTGACTTTGTTGGATTATCAGTTCTCGACCTCTTCGCTGGTTCTGGTGCAATCGGATTAGAAGCGCTATCGCGCGGTGCATCAATAGTTGCTGCAGTTGAGCAAGATGCGAGTGCGAGCAAAACCATTACCAAGAATGCTGAACTTGTGAATTCGGCTGGCCCTGCTGGAAAGTTTGCGCTCCACTCGATGTCCGTTGAAAGTTTTATCGATAGCGCTTCCCCAATTTCTTATGATGTGATCTTTATCGATCCACCATATGAGCTGCCTGCTACTGAGATTGCAGCGCTACTTGAGAAAGCACTCTTGCGCGGTTTTATTTCTAGCAGTTGTGTCATCGCAGTTGAGCGCGATGCTAAGTCAGATAAATTTCTCTGGCCCACTGGTTTAAGCGCGATGCGTGAGCGTAATTATGGGCAGGCTGTGATTTATTACGGCACCCCTGCTAGCGTTTGATATATGAATCGCGCAGTCTGTCCGGGCTCATTTGATCCCATCACTTTTGGGCACCTCGACATCATTGCGCGCGCCAGTACCCACTTCGATCAGGTGGTCGTCTCAGTATTGGAAAATCGCACTAAGGCAAGCATGTTCACTGTGGCCGAGCGCATCGCCATGATTGAAGAGACAACAAAGAAATTTTCTAATGTTCTAGTCACTTCATGGCATGGCCTTTTGGTGGATTTCTGCAAAGCCAATGACATCACAACGATCGTCAAGGGATTGCGCGCGGTAACTGATTTTGATTATGAATTGCAGATGGCTCAAGTCAATCTCCAAGCAACTGGCGTAGAGACGATGTTTATGGCCACAGCGCCTGCACACTCCTTTCTCTCATCTTCGCTAGTAAAGGAATTAGCCCATTACGGCGGAGATGTTTCCACTATGGTTCCACCTGCAGTTCACGCTGCATTGAAATTAAGAGCTGAAGGGAAGTAACTCATGGATTCCATCGATCGCTTAGATGCTGCAATCATGATGATTGAAGAAGCGAAGAAAGTTCCGCTCTCTGCATCTGTTGTTGTCCATAAAAATGAAATCCTTGAGCTCTTGCAAGAAGCTCGGGAATTACTACCTGATGATTTTAGTGAAGCTCAGAAGTTACTTCGCCATCGGGAAGATATTGTCGAAGAGGGGCGAAGCAGCTCCGAACAACTCATTGCACTTGCTCGAGAAGAAGTTGCTCGAATGGTTGAACAGACTGCAATTGTGAAAGAGGCCAGAGAAGAGTCAAAACGGGTACTTGCTGAAGCCCGTGAGCAATCTGAAGCCGAACGCGATGAGGTAGATAGTTACATCGACTCACGCCTTGCCACACTTGAAGTTATTCTCAATAAAACAATGGATGCAGTTGCTCGCGGTCGCGATCGACTAGCTGGAGCCGGCGATAAAGATGTGCTCTCTCAACTTGCCGACAATGATTAATGAAGAGCATCTTCTACTTTAATACCTTTGAATTACCGCGCCGTGCTGGCGAAATGAAAGAATATGAATTGCCCTTTGATCTCACCGAAGCGATCGGAATTGATGTTATTGCCGTTCCTGTCGGTGATCGAATCTTTGTTGATCTCAAGATCGAATCAGTGAAAGAGGGCGTATTAGTTACCGCTGCAGTCGAAGCAACTGCAAAGGGAGTCTGCACCCGCTGCCTCGATCCAATAGAGCTAGAACTTGATCGAAATTTCATTGAGTTGTATCGCTACGAATCTGGCAAAGCTCACACCAAAGCCGAACGCAAGCGCGCCCGCGAAGAAGTGGAAGATGTTGACGAAGATGAAGAGTTAATGATGGAGGGCGATGAGATTAATTTAGAAGCCCCGATTCGTGACTGCCTCATTCTCGATCTTCCAATCAATCCACTCTGTGATGAGGAGTGTGAGGGGCTCTGCCAGATCTGCGGTCAGAAGTGGGTGGACCTGCCCGATGACCACGCACATGAGGTCATAGATGCGCGGTGGGCTGGACTTTCTGGGCTCGATTTCTAAATTTCGCGATCATGGGCGATACTTACCCTCTAGTTCCAGTCTTGGTTCTGATCAAGTGAAGTGAAAGCAGGGATGTAAAGTGCCAGTACCAAAGCGAAAGATGTCGCGTTCAAAGACTCGCTCACGTCGTAGTACATGGAAAACAACTGCTGCGGCTCTGGCTAATTGCCCACAATGTCAGCAACCAAAATTGCAACACACTGCTTGCCCAACTTGTGGAACTTACAATAACCGTCAGGTAATCGAGGTCTGATCTGTTCTCCGCGCTAACCAAGCGCTTAGGCGTTGAAGTAACTCCAGCGCTGCTTGAGTTGGCGCTCACTCACCGCTCCCATGCATATGAGTCGGGAGCAACCGAAACAAATGAACGCTTGGAATTTTTAGGCGACTCTGTCCTTGGTTTAGTTGTCACTGAAGAGTTGTATCGCCGCTATCCAGATTTAGATGAATCTCGTTTATCTCCACTTCGCTCTGGCATCGTCAACATGCGCGCGCTTGCCGACATTGCACGCACTCTCGAACTTGGCCAATACATGCGACTTGGCAAAGGTGAAGAAACCACTGGCGGCCGAGATAAGAATTCACTCCTTGCCGATGCACTCGAAGCACTTATTGGTGCGATCTATTTGGAAGTCGGATTTACTGGCTGCGCCGAAGCTGTGGTGCGATTAATTGAAACCACAATTGAGAGCGCAATGGCGCAAGGCTCTGGTCTAGATGGCAAGACTGCGCTACAAGAATTACTAGCATCGATTGGTCGGGGAGTTCCAGAATATTTGGTGAGCGAATCTGGCCCAGATCACGATAAAGATTTCACCGCAATTGCCATGGTTGGCGATGTTGCTATCGCCGATGGCAGTGGAAAGAGCAAACGCGAAGCAGAACAAGCGGCAGCTCGTACCGCTTATGCAATTTTGCAAAGAGAAGTTACGGATGCCGGAACTTCCTGAAGTTGAAACAGTTCGACGAGGTTTAGAGCGTTGGGTAGTAGGTAAGAAGTTCTCGCAAGTCAGAGCGCTGCATCCCCGAGTCCTCAATCCACATTCGATCGCGCCCTTAGAGGTATTAGAAGGCGCACGGGTTAAGTCAGTTGAGCGCAGAGGCAAGTTCCTCTGGTTTCTCCTCAATCGCCCCGAGACCCTGGTTGCACACTTGGGGATGAGCGGCCAATTCCTGCTTCAGCCAATTACCACAGGCGAAGTCCGTCATTTGCGCGCAAGTTTCATACTAGGTAATTCCTCAGTGGGAAATTGGGGGCGAAGTACTCGCCAACTGCAATTCATTGATCAGCGCACCTTTGGTTGGTTGGCAGTAGATCAATTGCAGGATGGGATTCCTACTTTAGTTCAGCACATCGCACGCGATCCCTTTGATCAAGAGTTCAATCGCAAAGCAATAATTGCCAAGATAGCTTCTCGTAAAACCCAGATTAAGAAAGCACTTCTTGATCAATCGATCATGAGTGGTGTGGGAAATATTTATGCCGATGAATCACTCTGGCGGGCAAAAATTCACCCAGAAAGTTATTGCGAAGAGTTGAGTAATGCGCAGATCGGTCGAGTAATTGATAAGGCCCGGCAAGTTATGGCGCAGGCCCTGGAAGTTGGCGGCACCTCATTTGATGATCTCTATATCAATGTGAATGGGGAGAGTGGCTATTTTGAGCGATCGCTGGCGGTCTACGGTCAAGAAGGTGAGCCTTGCCCCAGATGTGGGCGGGAAATTCGCAGAATTATCTTTGCCAATCGCTCGTCGCATTTCTGCCCCACCTGCCAAGCGAGGTAGGTTTACCGCGTGTATCTCAAGAGCATCACGCTAAAGGGCTTCAAGTCCTTTGCCTCATCGACGACGCTCCGCCTTGAGCCTGGCATTACCTGCGTCGTCGGCCCTAACGGTTCTGGAAAAAGTAACGTTGTCGATGCACTCACCTGGGTTATGGGTGAGCAAGGCGCAAAATCACTTCGCGGCGGAAAGATGGAAGATGTCATCTTCGCCGGAACAAGTGGTCGTGCACCTCTTGGTCGAGCAGAAGTTGCACTCACAATTGATAACACCGATGGCGCACTTCCGATTGATTACACCGAGGTAACCATCTCCCGCATTCTCTTCCGCAATGGTCAGAGTGAATATCAAATTAATGGTGAAGCAACTCGTCTTCTTGATATCCAAGAATTACTGAGCGATAGCGGTATCGGTCGCGAAATGCACGTCATCGTGGGCCAAGGCCAACTCGATGCAATTTTGATGGCAACACCAGAAGAGCGACGCGGCTTTATTGAAGAAGCAGCTGGTGTACTCAAGCACCGCAAGCGAAAAGAAAAGGCGCTGCGCAAACTCGATTCGATGCAGGCCAACATGGCGCGCGTACAAGATCTCACCGTGGAACTTCGCCGCCAACTTCGCCCATTAGGTAAGCAAGCCGAAGTTGCAAAGAAGGCTGCGACGATTCAAGCAGATCTGCGCGATGCGAAGCTGCGTCTTTTGGCAGATGACCTCATTGCCCTGTCGCGCACACTTGATGCTGAAGTTGCCGATGAAACTGTTCTGCGTACTCGTCGCAATGAAGTAGATGCAGAGTTGGAAGCAGCTCGCGCTCGCGAAGCAGCCCTTGATAACGAAGCTGCAATTGAAGGACCACTTTTGGCTGGCGCGCAAGAGACTTATTACAACCTCACCGGTCTGCGTGAGCGATTCCGTGGAACGCAATCACTTGCACAAGAGCGCTCGCGCTTTTTAGCCGAAGAAGCAGAAGAGGCGCGCACTGCTGGACGCGATCCAGAAACGCTCGATAAAGAGGCGGCCTTACTTCGTCAAGAGGAGAGCCAACTTCGCGCAGCAGTTGAAAGTTCACGCACCTCACTTCAGAGTGCAAGTACTCAGTTAACAAATCTAGAACATCAACTTAAATCAGAAGAAGATCGCATTGCCGCCGCGCTTCGCACACTTGCAGATCAGCGCGAAGGTACTGCGCGCCAAGAGGGTCACATTAAATCCCTTGCGGCACGTATCGAAGCGATTGCTGAAGAAATTACCCGTCTTACTCGCACCCGCGATGAAGTAAAAAACCGCGTCGACATTGCACAGCGCGAATACTCAACTTTGGAATTGGAAATCACAAGTGCAGGAAGTGGCGAACTCGGTCTTGATGCCGCCTTTACAACTGCGCAACGTGAATTAAACCAAGTACAGGAAGAGCTGCAAACTTTGATCGATAGCGAACGCGCAGCAGAGCGCGATCGCCACTCACTTGAAGCGCGTTTGGATGCAATGCGCACTACATCACAAACTCGCGACGGCGCAGCAGCGCTACTTCGCGATGGCCATGGCGTGCAGATTCTGGGCAGCGTGGCCGGAATGATCACTATTGATAAGGGCTGGGAGAGTGCAGTTGCTGCAGCACTTGGCAATTATGCTGATGCCATTGTGGTGCGCGATCTTTCTGCCGCAGTAAGTGCACTTACCTTGTTGCGTCGTGAATCGCTAGGACAGGCAGATGTATTGGTTCATACGCCAGGTAGCAGTAATTCTCGAGCAATTCCCGGTGGTCTTACTGCGCTAACCCAACATGTGAGTTCATCTGAAATTGGCGAACTCCTTGCAGATTTGTTGAACAATGTGGTTGTTGCCGATTCTGCTCAAGGCGCCGAAGAGATCCTGCGTCAGCATTCTGATCTCACCGTTGTTACTCGCGATGGCGACATTCTTACTCGCTCACGCGCACGCGGTGGCTCTAGCTCCACCTCATCACTTGTGGAAATCAAGGCGCTGATCGAGGATTTATCTGCGAAATTAGAGAGCACAACTCATACATGTGAGCGAATTGGATTTGAAATTGTCAGCGCTCAGACATTTCTTACTCAGAAGCAGAGCGCATTTGATTCTGCCTTCGCCCGGCTCAATGAATCAGATGCTCGTATTGCTGCACTTACTGAGCAATTGGCAGTTGCTGGGCAGAATGTTAAATCCGCCAAAGGTGAAATTGAGCGCCTAAATCTCTCACTCGAGGAAGCCCGATCCGCACAAGAGCGCGATCAAGCAGAATTGCAGATTGCCCAGAATCAATTCCAGCATGCCGCAGAAGTTGTTGAACCCGATCACTCATTAGCCGAAAGTTTGCGTACTCAAGTTTCTAGCGCTCGTACCCATGAAGTTGAGGCTCGATTAGCACTTCGTACAAGTGAAGAGCGAGTCGATTCGATCGCAGCCCGTGCCCTTTCACTGGAAGCTGCGGCGCAACAAGAACGCGATAGCGCAGATCGCGCCGTCACTCGCCGCGGTGCTCGTGCCCAAGCGGCAACAGTTTCACTGGCTGTAGCAGAGGCAGCTTATGAAGTTTTGATTCACATTGAGCGCTCTATTGCGCAAGCAACAACCGAGCGCAATCGCCTTGATGCATCACGCGTCGCACGCGATGGTGAAACGTTGACGATTCGTGCCCGCAGTCGTGAATTGGCAATTGAGCTAGAGCAACTCACATCGAGTGTGCATCGCGATGAAATCGCGCGTGCCGAACAACGGATGCGGATTGAGCAGCTCGAGAGTAAAGCGATCGAAGAGCTAGGTATCGATGTGCAGACTCTCGTTGC
>JBAXNY010000048.1:0-7934 GCA_037133535.1 Actinomycetes bacterium | reverse complement strand
TCGCGCTGCAATAATCAAAATAAACCACATCGGTTCGATACCAATTGCACCGGCACCTAATGGACGGAGTGCGGCCATCACTGCGACAAGAACACCAAGGAGTGCAATGGATTTGGCATCGAGTTTCTTCGAGGTTAATTGGGTAATCAGAATGAGAAGTGCAAGTGGGAGAGCTAGCCACATGAACCATTGATTATGTTGAGCGATACCAGAGCTCTGGGGCGGCAAGATAAATGGCCAGAAGAAACCAAGCAGACTCACAATTGATGTAAGTACGACTGCGATTGTGGAGGAGATGGTGAGTGAAAAGATTTTGGGTGTTTGCATTATGAATTCTCGATTGCAGAAATGACATCGCCGACCGTAAGCCAAGGCGAGGGCGCCATGACCTTGGCAACTTGTGGCGCAAATGAGGGAGAGGAGAGAAGTACATCGATTGTTGGTCCATCGGCCACGATTTCACCATCGGCAATAAAGATCACTCGAGTGGCAACTTCTGCAACTAACTCAACATCGTGAGTTGCCACGATTACTGCACAGGATTGTGCGAGTTCTTTAATGATTGCGGAGAGCGTTGCTTTAGCTGAGTAATCAAGACCTCTCGTCGGTTCATCGAGAATGATGAGCTCTGGTGAGCCGGAGATAACGATGCTGACAACTAGTGCTAGCCGCTGACCCTCTGAGAGATCGCGTGGATGGGTATCTGGTGAGATTCCAGGGATTAATTCTTGTAAACGATTGAAGGTACTTCCGGTGGGAAGTTTTAAATCGCGATCGGCACTTGCACACTCTTGACCAACACTCTGGTGGTACAAGAGATCACTTGGTTCTTGCGGAACGTAACCCACCAGATTCATTCGTTCGGGACTTGAAACTTTTGCTAAATCTTTTCCGAGGATTCGCACCGCACCTGTGGCATGGTTATTAATTCCCACAGCACTTGTGAGGAGCGAACTCTTGCCAGCGCCATTGCGACCCATCAGTGCAACTATCTCGCCGCGATGAACTGAGAGATTGAGTCTCTCAATTACTTTCTTGCGATCGTAATTAACGGATAAATCTTTGATGTTTAAAACTTCAGTGGCGTCGACGATTTGGGTAGTTTCTGGCTGACTCTTTAATGAAGTGCGCAGCTCTTCGGTCTCGCGTCGCACTTGGCGCACAGTAAGGCCCACTTCCTTCAGGCCAAGTGCGCGAGAGAGATGCACGATTGGTGGTGCGATAGGAGAGTCCTTGAAGATTTCTTGTGGTGTGCCGATGCGCGATGCGCCATCGCCTTCAATGTAAATAACGCGATCAACAAATTGAATTACACGCTCCAAGCGATGTTCGGAGATTATGACGGTGAGTGAAAGGTCATGCACCAAGCGCTGAAGAATGGAGAGAACTTCTTCTGCGGCAATGGGGTCGAGCGCGCTAGTTGGTTCATCGAGAACTAGGACTTTCGGATGCATAACAAGGGCTGCGCCAATTGCCACACGTTGTTGTTCGCCGCCGCTCAGTGTCGCGATTAAACGATTGCGAAGTGGGGCAAGACTTAAGAGATCGAGGATCTCTTCGATTCGTTTGCGCATGATGTCTGGTGCAACATTGAGCGTTTCCATACCGAATGCGAGCTCTTCTTCAACGGTATCTGCGACAAAGCCATGGGCTGGGTTCTGGCCAACAATGCCAATTAAATGTGCGAGGCCACCTGGTTTTACGGTGCGAGTAGATGAGCCATCGACGCTGATGTCACCGCCGAGAATTCCACCAGTGTGGTGTGGGACTAAGCCATTGATTAGTCGCAGGAGCGATGATTTTCCAACACCAGTGCTGCCAATAACTAAAACAAATTCACCTTCGGCAACCGAGAAGGAGAGATCTTCAATGACAGTCTTTGTTGTATTGGGATAAATCAGCGAGACATTGGAGAACTCAATCATGTGCGCACCTGCTCACGATTTGCGGTGAGGACAAATGTTGAAGCAAGTGCCAGAACCAGTAGCCCAATTGCAAGGGAAGTGGAGTGCAGCCCAAATGCCAGAAGTGGAATTGTTGCGATGGCAAAGAGCAGGTCAAATCGGTGCCATTTGATTTCACGGTAGGAGCTGCGCCGTTTGAGAAAACCAAAGCCACGGCTATCCATTGCAGCGGCAAGTTCTAGAGAACGAGCAAGTGCATCCTCTAGTACTGGAAGCGCAATCGATCGCCATTGCATAAGTGGCGACTTTGTTGCACCGCGAAGCTTCTGTGCATTGCGAATGCGAGAAATGCTGGCGACAATCTGTGGCAGCACAGTGGTAGCAATAACAATCGTGACGCCAAATTCATAGATAAAGATCGGAAGCACCTTAAGCAATCGCCGCGGATGCGATAGCGATGTTGCAGCTCCGATGAGCGCAAAGATTGCGGCGAAGGTGAGGCTCTCGTGGAACGTTGATAACAAGCGCTCGGTTGTCACAGGCCCACCGATGCGAATTCCCGCTAACCAATTCGGTAGAGCTAATTGGGGGAGAGTGAAGATAGTTGTACCGGGCATTGGTACACCAATGAGAATTCCAATTACCAGGCGAATGACAATCACAATAAAGCCCATGCGAAGTGACCAGAAGAAGGTATTTCGCCAGGGAGTTAATGGAGCACGCTGCGCCACCAACGCGCAGAGCGCGCCGATCAAGATCAGATCCACGGCGATGGAATTAATCCGCCAGATCGCGATCGAGAGTGCAATTGCCCAGATCCACCAGGCAAAGGGGTGGCGCAGTTGCTTCATCTACATCTTCTGCAATTGCTTTGGTGTATCGATCGGTGCACCACACTCTTTAGCAGGATAGGAATTAATACTGCAGATCAAACCCTTCGAAGCGCGCAGCTTTGCGACCTTAGCCAGAATTTCAGAACCCACTGCGTTGGTTGAGACCATTGCACAAGTACTTACAGATTTCTTTGGCGCTTCACCTTTTGGTGCCAAATAACTTGCACCGAAATCAATCACAACTGCAATGCGCTTCATTCCTGACATCGCCTTCTTTGCACCACACACTTGTGCAAAATTTGGAAGCGTCTTTGGTGGCGCAGCATTGGTAAGAACATCGCTGCTAAATGTGAAGGCCCAACCTTCTACCGAACCATCTTGCACATTTACCGAAGGGCCAGTCTGCGCCATCGTCCATGTTGTTGCTTTTGGTGCAGCTTGAAAATAACCCCAATAGCGATAGCCATTATCTGCTGCAGAGGCTGATGTAATGGGAATTATTGAGAGAAGTGTTATTGCAAGAAGCACTTTCTTAATCACTGTGACTCCTTAAAAAATATAAGGAGGCTCACAGGGCGGGTAGCCCGTTAGGACGAATCGCCCCGCAATCCTCGGCGGGTGGTATCGAGCACTCATCACCAGGTAATCCGACTGAGTAATAGGTATGCGCTATTACTTCACGGTTGCGGGTCAGCGCTGGAATTTCACCAGCTTCCCCTGCATTGACGAGGATATTCAGTTGTGTGGGTACCAAACCACAGTTGCCTGAACTTGGCAATGAAGCGCGCAGGAAATAGGCTCAGTTCAGATTCTCACGACACATAGTGAGATGCGACAGAAGGAGATAGCCATGGAGTACCGCCGCCTAGGAAGTTCAGGAATGTATGTCTCTGAAATTTCATATGGAAACTGGGTCACACATGGATCACAAGTTGAACAAGATGCTGCGCTTAAATGTGTACGTGCCGCACTCGATGCAGGAATCACAACCTTCGATACTGCCGATGTGTATGCCGGCACAAAAGCTGAAGTTATTTTAGGAAAAGCACTTAAGGGTGTTCGCCGCGAGTCCTACGAATTATTTACAAAGGTCTACTGGCCAACTGGTGAAGGCAAGAACGATCGCGGTTTGTCACGCAAGCACATCATGGAATCCTGTAACGCATCTTTGAAGCGCCTTAACACCGATCACATCGATTTGTACATGATGCATCGCTATGACTATGAGACGCCACTTGAAGAATCGCTCAGCGCATTCGATGACTTGATTCGTCAAGGCAAAGTTAATTACATCGGCTTCTCCGAGTGGACCGCACCACAAATCGCGGCAGCGCTCAAGATTCAAGATGCCCGCGGCTACAACCGCTTTATTTCGAGCCAACCAAATTATTCAATGCTCTGGCGTGTAATCGACAAGGAAGTTCTTCCGCTTTCACAGAAAGAGGGCATCGGTCAGATCGTCTTCTCGCCAATCGCACAAGGAATTCTGACTGGCAAGTATCTGCCAGGTAAGAAAGTTCCAGCTGGTTCACGCGCTACCGATAAGAAGAGTGGCGCCGCAATGATTTCTCGTTGGTTACGCGATGATGTTTTGACTGGCGTGCAGAAGCTCAAGCCAATCGCTGATGCAGAAGGTCTCACCATGGCGCAATTGGCTGTGGCCTGGGTTCTTCAAAATCCTGGTGTTTCGTCAGCAATCATGGGCGCATCAACACCAAAACAGGTGAAAGAGAACGTGAAGGCATCTGGTGTGAAACTTTCATCCCAGACTATGGCTGCAATTGATAAGGCTCTTGGTAACTTGCCAGAGAGTGATCCATCAAAGACAACCAGCCCTAATCCACGTCCTTAAAGTTTGTCGCCTAGCTGTACTTGTGGCTTAGGTGCGCGCAATCTGCGCATCTGAGTCGAACGCAACCAGCCATACATTCCGAGGCCCTTTGTTGAGGTGCCAGGAAATCGCGTAGTCACTTCAGTGCGAATTTTGCGACTCAATAGAAATCCATTGATACCTGATGCCACAAGGGCGCTATACATAAAGGCAATCGCAACAATTTGTACCGCAGGGACTGGGAAGAGCGAGAGAATTAGGACCACAAAAATTAGTGGAATGAAATATTCTCCAACACTGCGTTTGCTATCTACATAATTTCGAACGAAGCGACGGGCTGGTCCACGATCGCGCGCAGGAAGGGCGCTCTCATCACCGCGCATGTAAGCAACTCGTGATGCGGCGCGACGGGCTCTAGCTGCATCACGATCGCGCTTCTTGCCTTCCTTATTTGTGGTTGGCGCAAGGGAGGAGACAGCGCGCTTTGCTTCGGAATCTTTGCGCTTAGGAGTGGGGCGATTCTTCTTCTCAGGGCTAGTAGTCATGGCGGCAACTATAGGTTAGGAAGGGCCAACATACGATCAAGTGCAATGCGGGAAAACTTAGCAACCTCTTCATTGACGCGGATTTCATTGACTACGCGCCCACCGAGAATCGTCTCCATCGCCCAAACAAGGTGCGGCAAATCAATCCGATTCATTGTGGAGCAGTAGCAGACCGTCTTATCGAGAAAGACAACTTCTTTATCTGGGTTAGTTCGTGCCAGACGCTGCACCAGATTAAGTTCAGTGCCAACTGCCCACTTTGATCCAGCGGCAGATTCGGTAACCGTTTTAATAATCGCCTCAGTTGAACCAACGACATCTGCTGCTGCAACCACTTCAGGTTGGCACTCCGGGTGCACCAGAATCTGCACACCAGGAATACGCACGCGCGCTTCATTCACTGTATCGATTGTGAATCGACCATGCACTGAACAATGTCCGCGCCAGAGAATGACTTTGGCTTTGCGCAATTGCTCTTCAGTCAAACCACCCATTGGCTTCCATGGATTCCAGAGCACGCAATCTTCGAGTGTGAGACCGAGTGAAAGCACCGCAGTATTACGACCTAAATGTTGATCGGGGAGGAAGAGAATCTTCTCGCCCTGCTCTAATGCCCAACTCATTGCACGTTGCGCATTAGATGAAGTGCAGATTGTTCCGCCGTGCGCACCGGTGAAACTCTTAATTGCAGCAGATGAGTTCATGTAAGTGACCGGAATAGTCTTTGAAGCAATGCCAATTTTTTCTAGTTGTTGCCAGCATTCATTGACTTGATTAGCCGTTGCCATATCCGCCATCGAACAACCAGCTGCTAAATCCGGAAGGATTACCTTCTGATGTGCGCCAGTAAGAATGTCGGCACTCTCGGCCATAAAGTGAACGCCGCAGAAGAAGATGTATTCGGCACTTGATTGATTTGCGGCAGCTTGTGCCAATTTAAAAGAATCACCAGTGATGTCTGCAAAATCGATGACTTCATCTCGTTGATAGTGGTGGCCCAAGATGAGAGCCCGATCACCTAAGGCGGCTCGCGCTGCAGTGGCCCGCGCAACTAAGTCGGTATCACTAGCGGCAGGCAGTTCGCCGGTACAGGAAACTCCGCGCTCGGAAGCGAGATCGCTGCCTCTGCCAAGGAGTAGTAGGTCGGCTAGTGCCATGGCTCATTCTCTCGCGAAGTGGCTCCAACGCGCCACTTCACACTTCGAGTGAGTAGGATGATCCTTGTAACGACATAAGGAGAGAACATGAGCGAAACAACAACAACTCAAAATACTGGCATCGCCCTTACCGATGTAGCGGCAACCAAGGTTGCCGCGCTACTCGCACAAGAAGGTCGCGATGATCTCAATCTCCGTGTCGCTGTTCAGCCAGGCGGTTGCTCTGGCCTTCGCTACCAGCTCTACTTTGATGATCGCAACATGGATGGCGATGTCATCCGTGAATTCGGTAGCGTCAAAGTGATTACCGACAAGATGAGCGATCCATACCTTTCTGGTGCAACTATCGATTTCGTTGACACTATCGAGAAGCAAGGCTTCACAATCGATAACCCCAATGCACAGGGCTCCTGTGCTTGTGGCGATTCGTTCCACTAAAACTCAGCGCACTTCTTCATGAAGATTGGCGTTGCCGGATCAATCGGTCGAGATCACCTCTTTACATTTTCTGGCAAATTCACCGACTCAATGGTCGCGGGCTCACTCGATAAAATTTCGCTCTCATTTCTCGTCGATGATTTAGTTATTCATCGCGGTGGAACCGGCGCCAATATTGCATTTGGTCTTGGCGTATTAGGAGCCAATCCAGTACTTATTGCAGCGGCAGGAACCGACTGGAGTGATTACGAAGCATGGCTTAGTCGCCACGGAGTAAATACTGAAAAGGTAAAAGTCTCCCAAAACCAGCACACCGCTATTTTTATGGTGACCACCGATAGCGAAATGAATCAGATCGCATCCTTTTATCCGGGTGCAACATCGGAGGCGCGCGAAATTGAATTAGCCCCAATTCACGAAGCAATCGGTGGCATCGATCTACTGATCGTTTCACCCGATGACCCAGAGGCGATGCTTCGTCACACCGAAGTTGCCCACCAACTAGGAATCTCGATCATCGCCGATCCGTCGCAGCAATTGGCTTGGCTCGATGGTGAGAAAATTCGCGCACTCATTGATGGCGCAAAGTATCTATTTATGAATGAGTACGAACTCGGTATTGCGATTCAGAAGACTGGTTGGAGCGATAGCGAGATTCTCGATCGCGTGAAATATCGCGTTGTCACAATGGGCAGCGATGGCGCGCGCATTGAAAGTAAAGGCGCACCAACTATTTCAATCACAGTGCCGCAAGAGAAGGGCAAAGTCGATCCCACCGGAGTGGGCGATGCCTTTCGTTCTGGCTTTATCGCCGGACTTTCTTGGGGACTCTCACATCAACTCTGCGCACAAGTTGGCGCAATGCTTGCCACTTATGTCATCGAAACCAAGGGCACTCAGGAGTATCGATTTAGTGCAACAGAATTTCTCGATCGCTTTACTGCTGCTTATGGTGGCGATGCGGCAAAGGAAGTTGGAGCACATTTGGCTAAGTCAGGCTTTGATCGCTAACTGCGAAGTTTTGCTACCGCACTCTTGATATTTGCTACAAGATTTGCAATCTCAGATTCAGTGGTTTCTGGATGCAAGGTAATTCGAATGTTTCCCGCAGTGGCAATACCCATCGCGCGCAAAACGTGACTTGGCTCGATGTCATCGGCCGAACAGGCAGAACCGGCATCAACTTGGATTCCAGGGCCAGTCGCGTGAAGTGACAGGTCTGCCTG
>JBAXNY010000047.1:0-8102 GCA_037133535.1 Actinomycetes bacterium | reverse complement strand
ATATTTTAGAGATTTCAGATCGGACAACTCTAATTAAAGTTGCACGATGGGCTAGGAGTCGTGGAATTGCTACTTATTTCTTTGCACACGAAAGAGTTGACGGAGTTCTAAAAGCTTTCTTCCCATACCTGTTTTTTAGAAAAGAGATCGCACGGGTCTGGAATCAACATACTTATGACTCGGTTGACGGAATTATCGCCACGACAAACTTTGCAGCGGCAGAGTTCTGGGAGTTAGAAGCTAAGAAAGGGAAAGGAGTTGAAAGTAAGATTTCACAAGTTCCTCTTGGCGTCTACTTAGAAAAGTTCACACCCACCACTCCTGAGTTGCTTCTTGATAATGTGGAAGATAAATCTTGCGATTATTTCTTTGCTTGCACACGTCTATCTAAAGAAAAGGACCCATTTTTTCTCCTTGAGATTGCAGAAGAACTCAAGAAGACGCAGCAAGAAACGCTCATTTTAGTTGCCGGCGATGGACCAATGCGTAAGAGTTTGGTAAAAATAGCGGAAGAAAAGAATCTCAACATACACTTCCTTGGATTTATCAGTGATAAAACCTATTTGAATCATCTGATGGCTAATGCAAAAGTGTTCCTGGCAGTTGGTCCAATCGAAACCTTCGGTCTTGCCGCTCTGGAATCTTTAGCTTCAGGAACTCCAGTAATTTGCCGTAGCAGTTCTGCAATCACTGAAGTGATAGATGAGAGTTCGGGTGCCGCGCTTGCACGCAATTCCCAACAGTGGGTTGCGGCACTAACCGATTTTCTTAAGCGAGATAGCCACGAACTTTCGAATACAGCTCGTAATCGTGCTGAAGAATTCCCTTGGGATAAGTGTGGCAAGAATTTGCTTGAACTGTATCGAGCAGTAGCATGACAAGAAATAGTGGCGAATTACTCAATGTTGAATTTGAAGTTGCTCTTAGAAAAAAGGAATTGCACTCAAAGATATTCGCGTTGCGCCATGCTCGAGAGTTTCGGATAGCAGCTTTGGGCGATAGCTCAGTCTTTGGAGTAGGGGACACCGCTGCAGATGGAAATAGTGATGGACCAGGTTGGGTGGGCCGACTTGCGCATGACTTAAAGGCAGACGACTACATCAACTTAAGTAAGAATGGTTCACGGGCGCATACCGTAACTTCTGAGCAGATGATTTCTGCCACGTTTTTTCGTCCTAATTTGATTTGTGTGTGCATCGGAATGAATGATGTAATGCGTGGAAATTTTTCGCCAAGCCAAATTACTGACTCGCTTGGCAAAATAATTTCTGAATTCAACCGAATCGGTGGCGTTGTTGTAATCCTCGGTTTACCAGATCCTTCCCGAACCGCGCTTGCACCAAAACGCGTGAAGGCGATTCTGAGCGGCCGCGTGGATCTGCTAAATAGCATTTTGTTGAACGTGGCCGAGCGGGAGGGAGCGCTCTTTATTTCAGCCTGGGAGCGCAGCGAAGTTTACGAGCGAAAATTCTGGCATGTAGATCGAATGCACCCATCTTCAGTGGGCCATCAGTTAATCGCCGATTTGATTAGAAATGCGCTGCATCTACCAAGCCGATCCGAAGCCAAGCTGCCAATTGAAAATCCAAGAACCAAATCAGATGAACTTAAATGGTTAATACTTAATGGATCCAAGTGGCTACTCAAGCGCAGCGTTGACTTGATTCCCACGCTGATTTATTTGATTATTCTAGATTTGAAATCAAAACGCGCGAGGCAGGTGTAAGTCCGTAGAGAGTTTAAGAGTAGTCGTGTAAGTGCGCCCCTGAACAATCGGCACTCAGTAGTGCTCTGCAGGTTTGGGTGCGCGAATCGTAGGCCATTGTGTTTGTGGGATTCCCAAATAGGAATACCACTCCTTGTAGAACTCTTCTCGTGAGATACCGAAGGCCTTCTTAAAATCTGCTACCCAGTCTTCATTCTTGCCGTAAAGGATGTCGAAATTATAAAGAGCGTCAAATCCACCGTGCATTGCGACGAGTAATTCAGCTGCGTAGAAGTTTTGAGAAAATGTACAATCGCTAGACCAATGCTTGTCAAGACCTTCGTAATCTTGGAGATCTTTTTCGCAGAGGCCCTCTGGTTTTGGTCCAACGGTTCGGCCATCTGCATTGAGATTAGAGTAGGCACCACCGGGAGTGATCAAATCATTTGTTCCAAGTAGAGCAACAATTTGCGCAGTACCTTCACGCAGCCAAGATGGAATTTGGCTTTTTGTTCCGTCGTAGGCAACGTTTCCATATTGTGCTTGAGCTTCATAAAAAATTGCGACCTCGTGCAAGCCATGAAATGTAAGCAACTTAATATCTTGATCAGTTAATTTGTATCCATTTGCCATTGGCTCACCTGGTCGACCTAAGCGAAGCCCACCACTACCGATGTCCGCAGCAGCGCAGTAGATAGCCATTTCCATGTTCTTCATGTAGGGAGCCTTGCAGCCGTACTCCTTAAATGCCTTGGCTCTAAATTCTTCTGTCTCGCCAAAAGCAAAAAAAGGCGTAGGAACCATTTTGAGCCCGTTGCCATTGAGAACATTTAAGAGATAGGTAACTGCCTTCTTAGTGACAACTTGCCAATCAGAGCTATAGCCAGCTTGGGATTTGAGAAGTAATTTTGGAGTTGCGTTAAGTTTATTTGTTCGCCACACAGCCCAGGAATCAGCTACGGCTTTTTCAATATCTTGCGAGGAGAATGAAGCTGCAACTACCTTTACTACTGGGACTTTGGCCCAAAGGAGTTTCTTGTCGGATTTGCTACAGACGAGCTTGACGCCAGGGGAGACAATCGTTGTTACCCCGCTTTTAGTGCAAGCACTTCCTGCTTGCGAAGCAGCATGAGCGGGTAGAGAAAATGAAACGAATGTCAGAGAGATTGTCAGAAAGAGCGTAGCTAACTTATTTATGAATAATCTCATTGTCATCTTTTCTCGATTGATACAAATCGAATATTGCTACCGGAACTCACAGAAGCGAGCCTAGGCTATTGACTCGGATGTGCCAATGGCCGAGGTACTCTTTGAGTAATGAAAATTTTCCGCCTTGCGATTTTTGGATTTCTTCTCGCGGCTCTTATGCCACAGGCAAAGGCTGCTCCGATTTATGCATTCCCAATCGTAGGCTGCAAAGTCACCTATGCTCATGTTCATCATGACTATCCTGCCACTGACATTCTGACCAAAGCTGGCTGCAATTTTGTGGCAGTGACTTCAGGTGTTGTTGATGAAGTACGCCGAGTTGATCAATGGAGCGGTAAGACAAATTTGCCACAAGATCGCGGAGGACTCTGGGTTTCAATAATTGGCGATGATGGTGTGCGGTATTACGGTTCTCATTTAAAGAAAGTTGAAGTCGGTATTGAACCTGGTGTGCGAGTTAACGCCGGTGATTTACTGGGCTTAGTCGGTGCCACTGGTGATGCTCGAGGAACTGCCCCGCATGTGCACTTTGGAATTTCGTGGCCGACTGCGGCAGATATTTGGTGGGTACGTCGGGGAATGCTCTATCCATGGAAATATTTAGATGCATGGAAAGCTGGAAAAGATTTAAGTCCTGCGAAGAGCGTTGCAGTAGTTCATGCAAAAGTTGGCGATGTTCCACCGCTACCTAAAAAGTAGCAAGAAAAAACCCCGCTAATTTCTTAGCGGGGTTTTTCGTGTTAAGCGTGATTAAGCAGGATTAACTGCGTCAGCCTGTGGGCCCTTTGGACCCTGTACTACTTCAAAAGTCACGGCTTGACCCTCTTCGAGAGACTTGTAGCCATTGCCTTGAATTGCTGAGTAGTGAACGAAAACATCTTGTCCGCCACCATCAACTGCAATGAAACCAAAACCCTTTTCAGAGTTGAACCACTTAACTGTACCTGATGCCATTATTTGCTATTCCTTCGATATGTGGGAACGTGTGAGAAATCCTCACTCGTTCAGTCTTACGTTCCATCCAGCGATACCGAGCAAAGCTTTTAAAGCATTTGAAACGGGTACTGATTAAGCGTCCGACTAGTGCTAATCGTACCTTCTCCGTCGCAGTATGAAAACCGAGCAAGTAAATACCCCCACTAGCGCTGAGCGTAAATTTAGGTCAAAATACTCGTATCTCTTCTTTTTGAGTGCCGATGGACTGGGGAAGGTCGCATCAAGCACTAGGAGGAGATCAATGGAGCGAACTAGAAACTCGGCCACTAGCCAATTGGCACGTGGCGGTTTAGTCATTCACTCTGCGCCATCGGCGCTCATTCGTCATGTGGAGTGGTCAGTTCAATCACTGCTTGGCGAAAATTTAAAGTTGGAGTGGAAATCACAACCACTTCTTCCCGGAACCTTTCGCACTTCAATTGATTGGCGAAATACCTATGGACTCGGTGCAAAGTTAGCGAGTGCTCTGCGTGGTTGGCATTACTTACGATTCGAAGTTCGCGAAGAATCAACTGCAAGTGCGGATTTGTATCGCTTCACACCAGAGTTGGGAATTCATCACGCCGGTTTAGACCAAACCGGTTCTGTGATTATTAGCGAACATCAAGTGGTGGCAGCACTCAATAAGAACTTTGATGAAGATTCCATTCGGAGTACATTTGAGAATGTTCTGGGAAAACCCTGGGATAGCGAGTTAGAAGCATTTCGCTTGGTAGACCAGCACGAGTCGCAACGACTCAAAGCAATTTAATTCCTCAAGAGGTAGGATTTAGCCATGAGCAATGACAATTCACGCGATACGGTAACTATCGAACGCAATAAGGGAATTTTAATTCTGGCATCTGCAGTAATTGTTTCCTTAGCACTCGGTATTGGTTTAGTTAAAGTTGGTACTGGCTTTGCCTCTCGCAGCAGCGATGGAATTGTCGTTACAGGTTCAGCGAAAGTTTCTGCGACTGCAGATAATGTGGTCTGGACTCTCTCAGTCCAAGAATCTGCACCTAGTGTCGGGACTGCAGTTACTCGAGTAGACGCTGGAATAGCTAAACTCAATGACTACCTATCCAAGGGCGGAATCGCAACTGATGCAATCACTCTTGGCCCAGTCTCTAGTTATGCAATTCAGGAGTACAGCAATGGAAATCCCACTGGGCGAATTCTGAGTCATCAGGCACAGCGCGATCTCACAGTGCGCACTACCGATGTACAGAAAGTTGCAAAGCTAAGTCAGGGAATTGGTGCACTCTTGAGCACTGGCGTGAATGTAAACAACTCAGGTCCGCAATATTATGTTTCCACTCTTCCTGCACTTCGCCCACAATTGTTGAGCGAAGCAGTTAAGGATGCCAAGGTCCGTGCACTTGCTTTGACTCAAGCAGTCGGTGGCGGTGTTGGTGCAATTGTCAGTGTGAAATCTGGTCCATTCCAGGTAACAACCCCAGATTCAACAAACACTGCTGACATGGGAATGTATGACACTTCTTCGATTGAAAAGACTGTCACAGCAACAGTTTCGGTCACTTTCAAAACCACTAAATAAGCTCTCTAGCAAAACTTATAGCGGTATGTTGCCGTGCTTTCCGCGAGCCGATGGCGCAGCAGCGATCGCTTGAGCAAGTGCTGAGCGGGTATCTTCTGGGGCAATAATTTTATCAACTACGCCAATCTCAATTGCTCGCTCCACTCCGCCAGAGACCTTCTCATGCTCTGCCGCGAGCTCTAACTCCATCGCATCGCGTTGTTCTTCTGGCAAATCAGCAAGTAGTCGGCGATGCAATACTCGCACCGCAGCAACTGCGCCCATGACTGATACTTCAGCCTTTGGCCAGGCAAATACCTTCGTTGCACCAAGTGCGCGAGAGTTCATTGCAACATAGGCGCCACCGTATGCCTTGCGCGTAATCAGAGTAATTCTTGGCACTACTGCTTCACCAAATGCATGGAGCAACTTTGCACCGCGACGAACTGCGCCTTCCCACTCTTGACCGGCACCGGGAAGAAAGCCAGGCACATCGACGATAACAATCAAGGGAATACCAAATGAGTCGCAGGTACGCACAAAGCGCGCAGCTTTTTCAGCGGCAGAAGAATCAATTACGCCACCTAAATGTTGCGGGTTATTGGCAACCACGCCAACAGTACGCCCACCTAAGCGACCGATACTTGTCACAATGTTGTCGGCCCACATCGGCAGCAATTCAATTACACCTTCATCCAAAATTGCTGAAATTAGCGGATGAACTTCATAGGCACGCTTTCGTGAATCCGGAACTAAGTCAGCTAAATCACGTTTATCAAGATCACTCTTAATTGTGCCTTGGTTTGCAAAGAGGTCTGCAAGATTTCGAATTTGAGTAAATGCTTCATCATCGGTAGCGGCAATAATGTGTGCAACACCGCTATTGCGTCGGTGCGCATCGGGACCACCAAGTTTGGCCATGTCAGTGGTTTCACCAGTCACACTTTTAACTACATCAGGACCTGTCACGAAAATTCGTCCACCAGGTGCCAGAACAACAACATCGGTAAGAGCGGGACCATAAGCGCCACCACCTGCGGTTGGACCCAGCACTAGAGATAGCTGTGGGATCTTTCCGCTAGCTGTGATCATCTGCTGAAAGATTTCACCAAATGCATTGAGCGAGAGAACGCCATCGCGCAAACGCGCGCCACCAGAGTGCCAAATCCCAATGATGGGGAGTGATTCTTTTATTGCTAATTTATAAGCAGTCACAATCACATCGGCGCCCTCTGGCCCAAGTGCACCGGCATGAAGAGTGGCATCGGATGCAAATACCACAACGCGATTTCCTAAGATCTGGCCAGTTGCCGCTAAGACACCAGAATCATTCTGCTCGGTAATTAATTTGGTAGATGCAGGATCAAGTAATTTTGTAATGCGAACGAGTGGATCTTTGCTATCTACCATCTGATTGTCCTTAGTAGGAACGGAATGCGAGAACTACGTTATGGCCACCAAAGCCAAAGGAATCGTTGAGCGCTGCAATGTCACCTTGGGGGAGTACGCGTGGTTGACCTCGCACAACATCGATAGTGACTGCTGGATCTAGATTTTCAATGTTGATTGTTGGTGGTGCCATACGATCTTGCAACGCCTTCACGATAAATACCGATTCGATTGCGCCAGCACCACCGAGTAAGTGACCAGTCATTGATTTAGTTGCAGAGACTGCAACATGGTCGGCATCGCTGCCGAGCGCTAGGCGAAGTGCATTTGCTTCTGCAACATCGCCAGCTGGAGTAGATGTGGCATGAGCATTCAAGTGCACAATATCTTTTGTTGTAAGGCCACTATCTTGCAACGCTAATTTAATTGCGCGCTGAACACCGGCGCCATCTGGATCAGGTGCGGCAATGTGATACCCATCAGATGTAAGTCCTTGACCGGCAATCTCGCAGTAAATTCGCGCACCGCGTGCAATTGCATGGTCTAACTCTTCAAGAATAAGAATTCCGCCACCTTCACCGAGTACAAAGCCATCGCGATCGAGATCATAAGGACGAGATGCTGCTGCAGGATTATCGCTGCGAGTGGAGAGCGCTTTCATTGCCGCAAAGCCAGCCATAGGAAGTGCGTGGATTGCCGCTTCTACGCCACCGCTGACAATGACATCGGCACGATTATTTCGAATCATTTCCATTGCATAACCAATTGCTTCAGCACCAGATGCGCAGGCACTTACAGGAGTGTGCACGCCGGCGCGGGCTTTAAATTCAAGACCCACATTTGCAGCTGGGCCATTGGGCATAAGCATCGGCACCGTGTGCGGACTAACAAAGCGTGAGCCCTTCTCTTTCAAAATTTCATGTTGATCCAGGAGCGTAATGACGCCACCAATTCCTGATGCGATAACAACACCGAGGCGCTCACCATCGATTTCAGGAGAGCCGGCATCTTTCCAGGCCTCGCGTGCGGCAACGATGGCAAATTGCTCCGAGCGATCCATGCGTCGCATTTCAACGCGATCCATCACTTCACTAGGTTCTTGCGCGACTCGTCCAGCAAAATTCACTGGAATGGTGTTGGCCCACTCTTCACTTAAAGTGCGAATGCCGCTCTTGCCAGCAAGGAGGGCACTCCACGTGGTTGCAACATCGCCACCAAGTGGGGTCGTAGCACCCAGCCCTGTAACAACAACTCGTCTTTTGGACATATGCGCTACCTATCGAA
>JBAXNY010000046.1:0-8124 GCA_037133535.1 Actinomycetes bacterium | reverse complement strand
GGCAGTCTCAAACACTGCATAGTGTCGGTTCGAATCCGACTCGAGGCACATGAATTTGCAGGCAAAGCCAGCCCATCGCATCGTGGTGGCAGAAGATGAAGCGATTATCCGACTCGATCTTGTCGAGATGCTCACGGGTGCGGGCTATGAAGTTGTTGGCGAAGGCGCAAACGGTGAAGAAGCAATCTCCCTGGTTAAAGAGTTGAAACCAGATCTAGCGATTCTCGATGTCAAAATGCCAATTCTGGATGGCATCTCTGCCGCCGAACAAATTATTTCAGAGTGCGCAGTGTTGATGCTTACCGCATTTAGCCAACGTGAATTAGTGGATCGTGCACGCGATGCAGGAGTGATGGCCTATGTAGTCAAACCATTTTCTATTAGCGATCTCGTTCCTGCAATTGAAATTGCAATTAGCAGGCATCTGCAGATGCGTACACTTGATGATCAATTGCAAAATTTAACTGAGAAACTTGAAACTAGAAAATTAGTTGATCGTGCAAAAGGAATTTTGATGCAAGCACTCAACTTGTCAGAACCTGAATCGTTTTCTTGGATTCAAAAGGCGGCAATGGATCGTCGAATTACTATGAAAGAAGTTGCCCAGGCGGTCATTTCACCCGATGCGGCCCTCGATAAGTAGAGCTGCAAATTCTCCGTAAATAATCTAAAAAAGTAATAATTTAGGCGTATTTGCCCCTCGGGCAACCTTGTCAGAGGCCATACTCTCAGGTTACCCTTTACCCCTCCCTACCCGGGAAACAGGCTCCTCCCTTAATTTTCGAATTTCGAAATTTTGTGAGAGTTATCAAAAACTAGGAAGGTATACATGAAAAAGAATCCACGCATTCTCGCGATTGCAGCGATCATCGTTGTAATCGTTGCAGCTGTAGCGTTTAAGGCATCATCTAGCAGTGGTCCTACTTTGATCTACCAGGGTCCACTAACAGGTAGCGATGCTCAGACTGGTCAAGATGAACTCACAGGTGCGAAGTTCGCAGTTGATGAGTACAACAAGGCCAATCCAAAAGTTAAGGTAACTCTCAAGGAAGCTGATGACCAAGGCGACGGAACAGTTGCTGCATCAGTAGCTCCAGGTGTTGCTGCTAACAAGAGCGTCCTCGGTGTAATCGGTGCAGCTTATTCAGGTGCATCACTTAACTCATTCCCTGCCTACAAGGCAGCTGGTCTGACCATGGTTTCTCCATCAGCAACTCGCGTAACACTTACAGACCCAACTTCACCAGATTCAGGCGCACCGGTATTCCACCGTGTACTTGCAACTGACAAGTTCCAGGGTCCAGCACTCGTTCGTTGGGCAACCAAGGGCGTTTCAGGTGCAAAGGTGTACCTAGTTGATGACTTAACACCATACGGTGCCGGTCTTGCACAATATGCAAAGCCAGCTATCACTGGTGCAATCAAGCTTGCTGGTGAAGACCATGTACAGCAAAAGACTGCTGACTACACATCTGTTGTAGCAAAGGTCAAGAGCTCAGGCTCTAACGTTGTTGTCTACTGTGGTTACTACGCAGATGCAGGTGCCTTCGTTAAGGCACTTCGCGATGCAGGTTGGAAGGGTGTCTTCTCCGGTGGAGATGGCGTTCTAAACTCCGGCTTCGTTGATGCAGCAGGTAAGGCAGCAGCAGAAGGCGCACGCCTCACAGCTGCTTCAATTCCTTTCGAGAAGGCAGCAACTCCAGAACAGCTTGCAGCTTTCAAGAAGCTCATCGGTGTTGACACACCAGGCAGCTATGTCACTGAGACATACAACGCAACCAAGGTATTCCTTGATTGCATCACTGCCGGTAACACCACACGCGAAACAATCGCTACTTGTGTAAACACCACTACCTTCACAGGTGTTGGCGGATCATCAATTGCATTTGATGCAAACGGTGACATCAAGGGTGGCGCTCCTGTAGCAGGCTGGTTAATCACAGCTGGTGCAGTTGTCTACGGCGAGATCGCGTAACTAGAAAAAGTACCTCAAAGATTCGCCCTGGTCATTCGTGGCCAGGGCGAATCTTCTTTTTTGCCCCTGTTCAGGCTCGCCTTTTCCTAGAAGATAAGTAGGATTCCGACTATGAACTTCGCAGTCCTAGCCGATCAATTCTGGGCGCTTACTTTGACTGGAATCTCTCTCGGATTAATTTATGTTTTAGTTTCTCTGGGTTACACCATGGTTTATGGCGTACTTCGCCTTATTAATTTTGCTAATTCTGAAATCTTTATGGTTGGAACATTCGCCACAGTGATCATGTCGACTGGAGTTTTCGGTTATGACATCAACTCAGAAACACTGCATGGCGCGAAGCTGATTTTCACAATGCTCGCATGCCTGATCGCCTCAATGCTTCTCTCAGGTGTCGCTGCTGTGCTCGTCGAGATTGTTGCTTACCGCAGACTCCGAGCAATGGGCACAAATCGTTTAGCTAGTTTGATCTCGGCTATTGGTGTTTCGATTGTGATGAGTGAAGGAATGCGAATCCTTACTCACTCTCGGCCACGATCGAGCCCCCGTCTCTTAGAGAAGTGGAGCTTTGGCGAAATTGCTGGTGCCAATTTCCGCATCGATACCGTGCTCGTTATCGTCTCTTCGCTCATCCTCTTCTTTGCTTTGGATCGCTTCGTTTCAAAGTCTCGCTTAGGTAAAGCTATTCGTGCCGTATCAATGAGTGAAGAAACGTCAAAATTGATGGGCATCAATCTCAATCGGGTAATTTCGGCGACCTTCCTGATTGGCGGTCTTCTCACAGGCGCAGCCGCCTTCTTCTATACAACGGTGTATGAAATGACTAAGTACAACGTGGGCTTCAATTTGGGACTTGCCGCCTTTACCGCAGCCGTTCTGGGTGGCATTGGAAATATTCGCGGCGCATTCTTCGGGGGATTAACCCTTGGCCTCATCGAACAATTTGCCTCAGCCATTCTTGGTTCGCAGTGGAAGGCCATCACCGTCTTCGTGGTTCTGGTAACTGTGCTGCTCTTTAAGCCCAATGGTATTTTCGGCGAAGCGATACAGCAGACGAGGGTATGACGTGAGCGAAGAATTAAACCTGCGCGACCAAGGCGCTGCAATGTGGGAGAGCTGGAACCGTCCCAAGCGTGTTGCATTCGCTATCGGCGTGATCTTTCTCGTGGCGCTACTGCCATATGCTGCTGATTTCTCAATCACAAGCATTCTCAATACGCCTATAACTTCCTATCAATCAGTTTTGGTTTATCCAGTTGGCATGTTCGTACTAATGGCACTTGGCCTCAACATTGTTGTTGGCAAGAGCGGAATGCTTGATTTAGGTTATGTCGCATTCTTTGCCATTGGCGCTTACACCCAAGGAATTTTAGGAACCAAGACTGGTCTTTCTACCTGGGAAATTTTGCCAATCGGAACTTTTCTTGCGATGTTGTCAGGATTACTACTTGGACTTCCTACACTTCGCCTTCGCGGTGATTACCTTGCGATTGTTACATTGGGATTTGGCGAGATTGTGCGCCTTGTTGCACTTAACTCCAGAGAAACTGGTGGCCCCAACGGAATTACCGGAATTCCCAATCCGACTCCACTCTTTGGTCAGCGCTTCACACTAGATAACCCCAAAGCATATTTCTGGATTGTTCTTGTCATGATCCTGCTTGTTATCTGGATGATCCGGCGTCTATCGGTACGTCGACCTGGCAGAGCGTGGGAAGCGATTCGCCAAGATGAAGACGTGGCATCGCTTATGGGTGTACCAACACTTAAATACAAACTCTGGTCTTTTAGCATCGGTGCATCAATCGGTGGTGCAGCTGGCGTTCTCTATGCCTCAAAAATTATGGTTATTGCACCAGATATGTTTACGCTCAACGTTTCAATTCTCATTCTGGCTTGCGTGGTATTTGGCGGCATGGGAAATATCTGGGGTGTAGTGCTGGGTGCAACACTTCTGGCCTATCTGCCAGAGCGCATTCGCTTCATCACTGATGCGCGCCAATTAGTCTTTGGCCTCACACTCGTTGTTGTTATGAATGTGCGCCCCGATGGCCTTCTGCCGCGAAAGAAGCGCGAGAAGATCGCAGTGAAGGACAAGGAGTAACCATGTCCGAAAAAGTTTTAGAACTGAAAAATCTCACTATGAAATTCGGTGGCGTGACCGCTCTCAATTCAGTCAATCTCCATGTCAATAAAGGGGAGATCTGCGCATTGATCGGTCCTAATGGCGCAGGTAAGACAACGGTCTTTAACGTGATTACTGGTGTTTACACACCTACCGATGGTGAAATTCTCTTTAATGGTGCCAACATTATTGGCAAGAAGAGACACCACATCACGGGTCTTGGGATTGCACGTACCTTTCAGAATGTGCGCCTTTTCGGGGAGATGACCGCGCTCGAGAATGTCCTTACTGCCTCTGATGTACATAAGAAATCTGGATTAGTCGGTGCGCTATTTGGAACACGACGTGCGCGCCGCGAAGAGCGGGAGAGTCGAGATCGTGCCCACGAACTTTTGGAGTTCATGGAGATTGGTCATCGCTCCGATCAGCTAGGTAAGAATCTGCCTTATGGTGATCAGCGCCGATTAGAAATTGCGCGCGCACTGGGTACCGAACCGCAGATCATTCTCCTTGACGAACCAGCTGCTGGTTTTAATCCTGCGGAAAAAGTTGCGCTAGCAAAAACCATTCAGAAGATTCGCGATAAGGGTTACACCGTTCTCTTGATTGAGCACGACATGTCACTCATTATGGGAATTTCAGATCGGGTAGTTGTTCTTGATTTTGGTCAGAAGATTGCAGATGCGGCACCCAAAGAGGTCCAGAACGATCCCAATGTTATTGCGGCATATTTAGGAGCACCCTCCGATGCGTCTTGAAATTAAAGATCTCCATGTTTTCTACGGCAAGATCGAAGCGATCAAAGGCATTAGCTTCGTTGTAGAACAAGGTGAAATCGTCACTCTGATTGGTGCCAACGGTGCTGGAAAGACCACAACGCTTAAAACTATTTCTGGCCTTCGCAATGTTGCAGAAGGTGCGATTATTTTTGATGGACAAGACATTTCAAAGGTTCCTGCACACGAGCGCGTTGATTTAGGTATCTCACAAGCACCAGAAGGACGCGGAATTTTCCCAGGTATGACAGTGCTCGAGAATTTAGAGATTGGTAAGTACAACCGGAAAGATCGTAAATCTGAGATGAAAGAAGATCTCGATAAGGTCTATCAATTATTTCCTCGTCTGAAAGAGCGCTCATCCCAAGCCGGCGGCACACTCTCTGGTGGAGAGCAGCAGATGTTGGCAATTGGCCGCGCCCTCATGGCTCGCCCCAAAGTTCTTCTCCTTGATGAGCCATCCATGGGCCTTGCGCCAATGATGATCGCCAACATTTTCAACATCATTACCGAAATCAATAAATCCGGAACCACAATTTTGTTAGTAGAACAGAATGCGCAACAAGCGCTACAACGGGCACATCGTGCTTATATTTTAGAGACCGGCAATATTGTTAAAGAGGCTAAGGCCTCAGAACTTCTCAATGATCCAGCAGTTAAAGCTGCCTATCTTGGAACTGGCGCTTAATTTAGCGCTGGGCAAGAATCAAACAGGTAATACGAGCAGTGCAAGTACGCTCACCAGCTTCGTTGCTAATAACCACTTCGTAACTACAGAGTGTTTTACCTAATGTAATTGCAGTTGCTACGCCTGTAACAACTCCTGATGTAGCGGCTTTGTGATGGGTCGCGTTGATATCGACGCCAACTACTCTGCGATCTGGCCCGGCATGCAAGTGCGCACCGACTGAACCAAGACTTTCGGCGAGGACTACGTTTGCGCCACCGTGCAGCAGGCCAAAAGGTTGAGTATTTCCCTCTACTGGCATTGTGCCCACTAAACGTTGTGGAGTTGCTTCAATGATCTGGATACCCATTTTTGCATCAAGTGCGCTGAGTCCGCGCTCCTGCATTTTCTTCATGACTTCTAGGAAGTTCTCGCTCGCGCTCATGCGCAAATCCTATCGCGCGTAACTAGACTCACCTCTTATGGCCGATAAGTTGCTCTTGATTGATGGCCATTCCATGGCCTATCGCGCATTTTTCGCCTTGCCTGCCGAGAATTTCACAACGGCCAGTGGCCAACACACCAATGCAATCTATGGCTTTGCCACCATGTTGATCTCCCTTTTAAAAGAGGAGAAGCCAACCCATATTGCTGTGGCATTTGATGTTTCTCGCAAAACTTTTCGTACCGAAATGTTTCCAGATTACAAAGCCAATCGCGCTAAAACTCCTGATGAATTTCGCTCACAGATGTCCTTTCTCAATGAGCTGGTGAGTGCGTTTGGGATTCGCCAATTCGCCCAGGAGGGCTTTGAGGCAGATGACATCATTGCGACACTGAGTGTGAAAGCCGGGAAAGAGAAGTTGCAAGTACTGATCTGCACCGGTGATCGCGATTCTTTCCAGTTAGTGAATGAGAACACCACAGTCTTGTATCCCAAGCGCGGTGTCAGTGATTTATCACGCATGACACCAGATGCAGTGCTGACAAAGTATGGTTTAACACCGGAGCAGTACCCAGATTTTGCAGCTCTTCGCGGTGACCCCAGCGATAACTTGCCATCGATTCCTGGCGTTGGCGAGAAGACTGCGACCAAGTGGATTGTTGATTTTGGTTCACTCACCGCCTTGATTAAAGATGTAGATAAAGTCAGCGGCAAAGTCGGTGAATCACTTCGCGAGAACATCGACATTGTCTTGCGCAATAGAGAGCTGACTCAGCTGCGACATGATGTCGTCTTGGACACGACTTTGAGTGATCTCAGATGGAATGGTCCGAAAATTGAGTTGCTCGATCCTTTATTTGAACAACTTGAATTTAGAACTCTGAAAGAGCGAGTTGCCGGCATCCTTGGAGTAAAGAGCGCACCCAAGGTGAGTTCGCCTATGGCCGGACTCTTTGATTCTGAAACGGTAAGTGAATCTCTGAGTGCTACAGAAGTGAGTAAAGCAATCGCTGCAGCCATTGGCGAAATCGCACTCGGTTATGAAATCGAAGGCGAAGTGGTTCTGAGGTATTGCCTTGCAACCGGAGATGGCAAAACCTTCAATGTCGAAGGCAATGAATTCGGACCATGGTTATCTGATCCGTCAATCAAGAAAGTTCTTCACGATGGGAAGGCGCTCTCTCGGATAACACCAGTTGCTGGAATTGTTTTTGATACTAGTTTGGCGGCATACCTGCTCAATCCTGGCGTTCGCAGCCAAGAGCTCACTGACATTGTTTCCAAGTGGGGAAGTGGCCAAACTCTGCCGCCACCAGACTCTGCAGAATTTCTCACGCAAGGCACTGCAGCGCTTCTTGGCTTACATGAGAATTTAGAGAGAGAGTTGAATGAGAAAGGTTTGCTCGCCCTCTATCGCGACTTAGAACTTCCAGTTGCCGATTTATTGGCGGTAATGGAGCGCCGTGGAATTGCAGTAGATCAAGCCGCACTGGTTGCGCTACAAGATTTCTTTACCGGCGAAGTCAACCGCGAGACCGCTCAGGCGCATTCAATTGTCGGCCATGAATTTAATTTGGCCTCACCCAAGCAATTACAAGTAGTCCTTTTTGAGGAATTGAAATTGCCGAAGACTAAGAAGATCAAGACTGGCTACACCACCGATGCCGAATCTTTAGAGTGGTTGATGAGCACCACGTCACATCCGTTATTGGCCGCTCTGTTGCGGGTTCGCGAGACTTCAAAGTTGAAGACCACGGTTGCAGGCCTGATTGAGTCGATCGCCTCTGACGGCAGAATTCACACGCACCTACAGCAGAC
The DNA here is from genome assembly GCA_037133535.1 of Actinomycetes bacterium. Taxonomy (GTDB): domain Bacteria; phylum Actinomycetota; class Actinomycetes; order Nanopelagicales; family Nanopelagicaceae; genus WLQV01. Next base: position 318 of record JBAXNY010000046.1, on the reverse strand, counting down.
GGTGGCAGCAACTGGGCGCCTCTCTTCCGTTGCCCCGAACCTGCAGAACATTCCAGTTAGAACCGAAGAGGGTCGGCGAATTCGTGAATGTTTCGTCGCAGCAGATGGCTACTCACAATTACTCACCGCCGATTACAGCCAAATTGAGATGCGCATCATGGCCCACCTTTCTCAAGATAAAGAGTTACTCGCTGCATTTCATTCTGGTGAAGACCTACATAGCAGCGTTGCGGCAATTGTCTTTGGTGTTGCTGCAACCGATGTAGATCCCGAAATGCGCCGTAAAATTAAGGCGATGTCCTACGGCTTGGCATACGG
>JBAXNY010000045.1:0-8232 GCA_037133535.1 Actinomycetes bacterium | reverse complement strand
TTAAAGCCCTTGCCATACATTGCATAGTTGGTGACATAAATGTATTTACCATCAGGAGAGTAGGCGCCCTCTACTGGTGCACCTTTATGAGTACCTGAATATTGTGGGAAACCTAAGGCCTTTAAATCAACTTTATCTGGGATGGTCGCTTTCAGTTCCATGGTATCTGCGTCATAGAGGGTTACAGAGTGGCGATACATCATGTTGTGAGCACTTACTGTTCCATCACTTGATGCTCTTACAGATTTTGGTGTGATGGTTCCGTTAATGGTTTTAACCAAAACCATAGTGGTGTCGGAGGTCAGGACATCAGCGCGAGTAGGAGAGGTAATTGATGCCGAGAGCAAAAGAGCAAGAATGAGCGCTCGGAGCTTCATAGTGAAATTAACGAGAGACGCGTGCGTTCCCGCCAGCCACCATGTTCTTCACCTCTTTGAGGGTAGCCATTGAAGTATCACCAGGAGTTGTCATAGCAAGTGCGCCATGTGCAACGCCGTAATTAATTGCAATCGCAGGATCGCCAAACTCCAACATTCCATAAATAAATCCTGATGCGAAGCTATCGCCACCACCAATGCGATCAAGGATTTCCAAGTGGGGATAGGAATTTGAGTGATGAACTTTGCCATCAGCAAATGCGATTGCTGACCAATCGTTATCTGAGGCGCTATGAACATGGCGCAGCGTCTCGGCAATTACTGACATGTTGGGATACTTCGCAGCTGTTGCCTTAAGAACGCTCTCGTGGCGTTGCAGATCAATGCCAGAGAAATCAGGTTCTGCCCCACCTACGGAGATTCCCAGTGCAGCAATGAAATCTTCTTCATTTCCAAACATCACATCGACATAACTTGCTAACTCTTGATTGACTTTCTGCGCCGCTGCTTCGCCGCCATTTGCCTTCCATAAACTTGGACGGTAATTGAGGTCATAACTCACGATCGTTCCGTACTTCTTGGCAGCCTTTGCCGCTTCAAGTGCAATAGCAGCCGATGTAGTGGAGAGTGCTGCAAAAATTCCACCAGTATGTAACCAGCGAACGCCGTCGCGACCAAAGAGTTGATCCCAATCAACATCACCTGGCTTCAATTGACTAGCTGCTGAGTTGGCGCGATCTGATACTCCGACTGCGCCGCGAACACCATAACCACGCTCTGTGAAATTCAAACCATTGCGAACGCTGCGGCCGATGCCATCAAATGCTGCCCACTTAATGTGTGATGTATCAACGCCACCTTGCAGAATTAAATCTTCAACGAGTCGACCTAATTCGTTATCGACGATTCCAGTAACAATTGCTGTCTGGTATTGGAAGCACTTACGCAATCCGCGTGCGACGTTGTACTCACCACCACCTTCATAGACTTTAAATTCACGAGTTGTTGCGATTCGACCCTCACCTGGATCGAAGCGGAGCATGACTTCACCGAGTGATACCAAGTCATATTTACAGGCGCTCTTATCTTTTGCTTTAAGCGTTGCCATTTCTACTCCTTATTTCTTAGCCGCAGCGAGTGATTCTTGAGATTTGCGAGCAATACCAGCCCAGTCACCAGATTTAAAATCATCAGAGGATGCCATCCAACTGCCACCGATCGCGATAACTGCAGGTATTGCTAAATACTCTGCCGCGCTCTCGGCTTTGATTCCACCAGTTGGCATAAACTTAATTTCTGGAAATGGTCCGGCCAGGGCCTTGAGCGCTTTAGTTCCACCAATGATTTCGGCGGGAAAGAACTTCACGATGGAAATTCCCTCCTCTAGCGCCATCATGATCTCTGTTGCACTGGCAATACCAGGAAAAATTGGAATGTTATTCGCGATTGCGCGGCGTACCACCTTGCGACTAAAGCCTGGAGATACTAAGAATTGCGCTCCAGCTTCAATTGCGATGTCGACATCTTTCTCTAGCTTCACCGAACCTGCGCCAACGAGATCAAAATCTGCGGCAACGAACTCTTTGAGGATCGCAAGTGAATTAGGGCGGCGCAGTGTCATTTCCACAATTGTGAAACCACCGGTATTGAGTGCGCCAATTAAGTTCTGCGAATGAGCGAGGTCATCGAAATCAATGACAGGGATGATGCGCTGTGCCGAGATTTGTTGATTGAGTGTCTGGTTATCCATCTGCTCTGCCTCTCCCATTGCACTTCTCTGCCGTTAGGGTCATTAGTTTAGGTCTGAGGGGAATAGCCTCGAAATCGCAGGGTTGAAGGCCCTCATGGGGCAGAGGTAAGCGGGCGTTTTGACCCATTGGGCGTGGCGAAGGTACCCTTTCCCTCTTGCGTCAGAAATGGCGCACTCGCCTGTTACCAGGTGAAAGAAATTCAACGAAAAGAAAGAGGCAAGCCCGTGCGTACATATAGTCCTAAGCCCGGAGATGCAGTGCGTAAGTGGCACGTCATCGACGCTCAAGATGTTGTCTTGGGTCGCCTTGCTTCGCATGCTGCTGTGCTCCTTCGCGGAAAGCACAAGCCAACTTTCGCTCCTCACATGGACATGGGTGACTTCGTCATTGTTATCAATGCTGACAAAGTTGTTCTTACCGGTCAGAAGAGCACTAAGAAGTTTGCACATCAACACTCAGGTTTCCCAGGTGGTTTAACTTCGACCGTTTACGGCGATCTCTTGATCAAGCACCCAACTCGCGCAGTTGAGAAGGCAATCAAAGGTATGTTGCCAAAGAATTCATTGGGCCGTGCAATTGCAACCAAGCTCAAAGTTTATGAAGGTGCTGAGCATCCTCATGCATCACAAGCTCCAACACCTTATGTATTCAATCAAGTTTCTCAGATCATTAAGAAGTAAGAAGAGGATAAACAATGGCCGACAACTACACCGCTGACGATCTCGTAGAAGAAGCACCGACTTCTTACTCATCGAGTACACCAGCTGCAGCAACTAACCGTCCAGCAATCAAGGCACCAGGTGCCGGTACTGGTCGTCGTAAAGAAGCTGTTGCCCGTGTTCGTCTAGTACCAGGTAGTGGTCGTTGGGTTGTTAATGGCAAGACGCTTCCAGATTATTTCCCAAATAAAGTTCACCAACAATTAGTCTCCGAACCATTCCGCACCGTTGGTGCAGAGAATGCATACGATGTTTTCGCTCGTATCGATGGTGGCGGCGTTTCTGGTCAAGCAGGCGCACTTCGTCTTGGTGTTGCACGTGCACTCAATGAGATTGATGCCGAAGCTCACCGTCCAGCGTTAAAGAAAGCTGGATTCTTAACTCGTGATGCTCGCGTTATCGAGCGCAAGAAGTACGGTCTGAAGAAGGCCCGTAAGCGCTCGCAATACAGCAAGCGTTAATCAGTACCTCACGATTCCGATGGCGCTATTTGGCACCGATGGAATTCGCGGCGTAGCAAACCAAGAACTCACTCCTGAACTCGCACTCAGCGTTGCAATTTCTGCTGCTCGAGTATTAGTTGCAGATCTAGGTAATCGCGAAGCTCGCCCACTAGCCATTGTTGGTAATGATTCCCGTGCATCTGGTGAACTCTTAGAAGCAGCAGTAATTGCTGGCCTCACTAGTGCTGGCGTGGATGTGCATCGCGTGGGGATTTTGCCAACACCAGCCATTGCATTTTTAGTTGGTGATACTGAAGCAGATCTAGGAATCATGATTTCGGCATCACACAATCCGATGCCAGATAATGGAATCAAAATCTTTGCTCGCGGCGGCGAGAAGTTATCAGATAAGCAAGAAGCCAGAATTGAAGAGCTACTCAATCAACCATGGGAGCGACCAATTGGCGCACATGTTGGTCGCGTTATCAATGACGCGGACGCTACTGAGCGCTATCTCGCGCACTTGCTCTCTGCGGTTAGTACAAAGATTGCCGGACTTAAAGTCGTTGTTGATTGTGCAAATGGCGCTGCTTCAATTGCATCACCCGAGGCGCTGCGCCGAGCAGGTGCCGAAGTTACTGCTATCTCTCATCAACCAACGGGCTGGAACATCAATGATGGCTGCGGCTCAACGCATTTAGGAAATTTGCAGGAAGCGGTAAAGCGCGAGAAAGCTGATTTGGGAATTGCCCATGATGGCGATTCCGATCGTTGCCTAGCTGTCGATGGCAATGGCGAGATTATTGATGGTGATCAGATCATGGCGATCTTGGCAATCGGTGCACTTCGCGATGGAACGTTGCGCGAGAACACGGTTGTTGCCACCGTCATGAGCAACTTAGGATTTTTACATGCTATGCGTGATGCCGGAGTGAAAGTTATTACTACTCAAGTGGGCGATCGTTATGTTCTTGAGCGCATGCTGCAAGGCAATTTCTCGCTGGGCGGCGAACAATCTGGCCATTTAATTCTTCGCGACTTCGCAAATACCGGTGATGGCATTCTTACCGCTCTTGCGCTTTTGCAAGAAATGAAGCGCAGCAATAAATCTGCTGCAGAACTTGCATCACTCATGCAGCGCTATCCGCAAGTTCTTATTAATGTGAAGAATGTTGATAAAGCCAAACTCGCGCAGTCAGCTGCGGTAGCTCAAGCAATTGGCGATGCCGAATCCAAATTAGCCGACAATGGCCGGGTCCTGCTGAGAGCATCAGGTACTGAACCACTTATTCGCGTGATGGTAGAAGCCCAAAGTGATACCCTCGCCTCAGAGATTGCAAATTCGCTTGCGAAAGTTGTCGAGCAGGAGTTGAGGTAGAAAAGTGTGCGGGATTGTTGGGTACACCGGGCCACAATCTGCAGTAACACCACTTATTGAAGGTCTGCGTCGTCTGGAATATCGCGGATACGACTCAGCAGGAATCGCACTTGGAACTAGCGGAAAACTTTATGTAGAAAAGCGTGCTGGCAAACTCAATAATTTAGAGCAAGCACTTGGCGCCGATCTACCTACAGTTCATAGTGGAATCGGACATACTCGTTGGGCAACCCATGGTGGACCAACTGATCGCAATGCACATCCTCATCTAGATAATGAAGGCAAGCTTGCCGTTATTCACAATGGAATTATTGAAAATTATGCCGAGCTTCGTACCCTTCTTGAAGGGCGAGGACATAAATTCTCTTCCGATACTGATACTGAATCTGTCGCACATTTACTGAGCGATCTACGTAAATCACACAACGGCGATTTACCTGCGGCAATGCGTGAGGCAGTTGCCTCACTTCGTGGCTCATTTACTCTTCTTGCAATTCATGCCGATGCGCCAGAAACAATTGTTGGCGTTCGCCGTAATTCACCGCTCGTTCTTGGCTTAGGTGAGGGTGAAAATTACTTAGCATCAGATGTTGCGGCATTCATTCAATATACAAAGCGCGCGGTGGAGTTAGGACAAGATGAAGTTGTCACAATTACGCCGACTACCTATTCAATTACCGATTTAGCCGGCAACAGCAAGAAGGCAAAAGAGTATGAAATTACTTGGGATGCCAGCGCTGCAGAAAAGGGTGGATTCACTCACTTCATGCTGAAAGAGATTTTTGAGCAGCCTAAAGCAGTTGCCGACACTTTGATCGGTCGGTTAAAGGATAAGAAAATCCAACTCGATGAATTAAATCTCTCTTCGCGTGAAATTAAAGATATTGACAAGGTAGTAGTACTTGCTTGCGGTACTGCCTTTCACGCAGGTCTGATTGCTAAATACGCAATTGAGAAGTGGGCGAAAGTTCCCGTCGAAGTAGAGCTTGCTAGCGAATTTCGCTATCGCGATCCGATCATTAATAAGAACACATTAGTTCTCGCTATTTCTCAATCGGGTGAAACGATGGATACCTTGATGGCGCTACGCCATGCTAAATCACTCGGTGCTCGCATTCTCGCTATCTGCAATACCAACTCTTCAACCATTCCGCGCGAATCAGATGCGGTTCTTTATACCCATGCCGGCCCGGAGATTGCAGTGGCATCAACTAAAGCATTCCTCACTCAAGTAGCTGCGACTTATCTCATCGGTCTTTACTTGGCACAGCAGCGTGGAGTTATGAAGGATGGCGAAGTTGCCGAGGCATTCGAACAACTACAAGAGTTGCCGGGAAAGATTGAACAAGTATTAGAGACCGTTGAACCACTTCGCGAACTCACTCGTACCTTTGCCGCAGCAACATCAGTTCTCTTCCTCGGCCGCAATGTGGGATTCCCAGTTGCACTAGAAGGAGCCTTGAAATTAAAGGAATTGGCATACATGCACGCCGAAGGTTTCGCCGGCGGCGAACTCAAGCATGGCCCGATTGCGCTGATTGAAGAGGGAACACCAGTCATCGCAATTATGCCGGCTGGCACCGAGCATGCCCTCGATGAGAAAATGGCGAGCAATATTCAAGAAGTTAAAGCACGTGGCGCAAATGTCATTGTGATTGCCGAAGAGGGCCAAGCTGTTTCTGGAGCGACTCACGTAATTCGTCTTCCTAAAGCTCCTGCACTTATGCAGCCACTGCTCGCAACTGTGCCACTTCAAGTCTTTGCATATGAAATGGCAGTCACTCGTGGCAATGATGTGGACCAGCCACGGAATTTAGCTAAATCTGTAACGGTGGAGTAAGTGAGTGTAATTTCCGAGAGCTCTCGCCGAGCTCAAATGAACCGAGCGCTGAAATGGGCTGGTGGCCTATTCCTAGGTTTTGTCATTGTCACGCAACAAGTAATTGTTAATGGCCCACTTATTCATTTGGATGCACAGATTGCCAATGCCGATCGTCCCAAGTTGTCGAAGTTATTAGTCTTTACTTTAAAGAAGATAGATAACTTAGGTTTACGTGGACTCACCGCCACCATTCTTTTCATAGCGGCGGCATACATTGCCTATCGATTTAAATCTATGCGACCACTCAACTTAGCAATCCTCTCTGTCTTAGCTCTCAATCTTGTTGTAGGAATTGCAAAGCTCACTATTGGGCGAACTAAACCAGCGCTTAATGTGGATTTACTCTATGCAAATGGACTTTCCTATCCCAGCGGTCACGCATCGAATGCACTCCTGACTTGGGGCATTTTGGCTTATCTGATTTATCGCTACACCAAACGCGAACACATGAATGGTGCTCCATTAGTAATTGCAGTGGCCACACTTACCTCAGCTGTCTGTGTTGTTTCGCTCTTTCGCAACACACATTGGCTCTCTGATCTCTTAGGTGGCCTCTTTATTGGTGGGGCGCTGCTAGTACTTGTGATTGCAGTAGACCGTTTCTTTCCATCTGATAGCCAACACTCTTAGTATTAGCCCCATGATTGAGGGCGTTGGAATCGATGTGGTCAATGTTGAACGCTTTGGCCAATCGTTAGAGCGCACACCTGAACTTCGCAATCGTCTATTCACCGCCGCTGAAGCTGCACTACCGCTCTCATCACTGGCGGCTCGTTTTGCGGCAAAGGAAGCGCTAGCAAAAGCGCTCAACAATAAATTATTGGCCTGGCATGATGCAGAGATCATTAATCTTGAATCTGGTAAACCTGAATTTCTATTTCGCGGCGATACTGCTGAATTAATTGATGGTGCAAAAGTTCATGTATCGCTTTCACATGATGCAGGAATCGCCTCTGCTGTAGTAATTGTGGAGCGGCAATGAGCGCCTATAGAGCTCGCGCGGTGGTAGATCTTGCTGCAATTACCGCAAACATCAAGTTGATCCAAAGTACGTGCAGCGTTCCAGTAATGGCAGTTGTAAAAGCCGATGCTTATGGACATGGGTTAATTCCTGTGGCGAAGGCGGCAATTAGCGCTGGTGCAACATGGTTAGGTGTGGCACTTCCGGAGGAAGCACTTGCCCTACGCAAGGCTGGAATTACTGCGCCGATTCTTGCTTGGCTGGCATCACCGGGTGCGCCATTTAACGAACTCATTGCGCATGACATAGACATCGCAATTCCATCAATTGCAATCTTCAGCGAAGTTCTTGCCGCCGCAAACTCTTTAAAGAAGAAGGCTCGTATCCACATTGAAGTAGATACTGGAATGTCGCGTGGTGGTTTCCGCGACGAGTGGAGCACCTTTCTAGAGCGCAGTGATTTAACTGAAGTAGAAGTTATTGGAATCTTCTCTCACTTTGCTCGCGCCGATGAAGCAGATTCAGATTTTAATCTGCAACAGAAAATGCGTTTTGCAGAAATGGTGAAAGAGTTAGGTGCCTGTGGTATTTCACCTCAGATACAACATTTAGCGAATTCGGCAGCAGCGCTGCAAGATCAAGAAGCGCGAATGGGAATGGTACGAATTGGTATTGCGATGTATGGGCTCTCACCTGATTATGCGCGTATGGGAAGTTCAAA
>JBAXNY010000044.1:0-8495 GCA_037133535.1 Actinomycetes bacterium | reverse complement strand
GTTGTCACGTACGCACAATTCGGAGTGGGTTGTGAGGGACTCGAACCCCCGACCCGGTGATTAAGAGTCACCTGCTCTACCAACTGAGCTAACAACCCGGAACGTTTAGCGGGGAATGCTTAAACGCAGAGCCGACCCTACCAGCGTGGCGGGGTGTGGCTATACACATCGGATGGCGAGATGATGTGAGATGTGAAGCAGAGTCCGAGCCGCTATGGCCTAGTTATTGCGCTGGTTTTGGCGCTAACTGGTGCTGGGGTAGAGAACCTCGCAGCGAGCACTATGACCGCTCTGAAGGCGGTCGATACCTTGGCAGTCAAAGGTCGTGCGCCGAAAACTGGTTATGCCCGAATCGAATTTGGACGCGCATGGCTCGATGTCGATCACAATGGCTGCGATACCCGCAATGACATTCTGCGCAGAGACATGGTGGGAATTACTTTTAAAGCGGGAAGTGCCACATGCCTGGTGGCATTTGGAAAGTTGATTGATCCATATTCTGGCGCGACCATGAACTTTGTCAGGGGAGTGAAGACAAGTGCTTTGGTGCAGATTGATCACGTGGTGGCGCTGTCGAATGCATGGCAGACCGGTGCATTTAAGTTATCTGCAGATGCGCGTAAAGCATTGGCTAATGATCCGTTGAACTTATTGGCAGTGAATGGTTCTTTAAATGAACAAAAAGGCGATGGTGATGCTGCGACGTGGCTGCCGCCGTTGAAAAGTTATCGCTGTTCTTATGTCGCGCGACAAGTTGCGGTGAAGAAAAAGTACGGACTGTGGGTGACGCCCGCTGAAAAAGAAGCGATAGTTCGAATTCTTACCACTTGTCCTAAGCAAAGCCTGCCAGTTTAGAGAGCGTCGCCGCCGCGCTCGCCAGTGCGAACGCGAACAACTTGATCAACTGGTGTCACCCAGACTTTGCCATCACCGATAGAGCCAGTGTTGGCAGTGCTGACGATGACATCGAGAATGTTTTGAAGATCTTTATCTTCAACAAGAACTTCGATGCGCACCTTAGGAATGAAATCGACGGTGTATTCAGCGCCACGATAAATCTCAGTGTGACCCTTCTGGCGACCAAATCCGCGGGTTTCAGAGACAGTCATGCCAGCAACGCCAGCGGTCTGTAGTGCGACTTTGATGTCATCAACTTTTGCGGGCTTAACGATTGCAGTAATGAGTTTCATAGTGATTCGATTCTAGTAGCGGTTGGAATTGCCGAGGTCGTAGGCGGTTTCTGCGTGATAGGTGGTGTCTAGGCCAGCGAGTTCATCATCGCGATAGGCACGGAAACCAATTGTTTTGGCGATTACCTTTGCGATCAGCCAGGTAGCGCAGAAGGAGAAGAGCGCTGTTGCAATGATTGCGATAGTTTGTTTTTCCAGAAGTGAGAATGAACCATTAGTAAAGAGGCCATCGCCACCTGCAGCGTTGGCAGCTTTGGTGCCGATCAAGCCAATGGCGAGCATTCCAAGGATGCCGCCGACGCCATGAACGCCAACCACATCGAGGGAATCGTCATAACCCATCTTGTATTTGCGAGTGACTGCAAGAAGTGAAATCACACCGGCGGCAAGTCCGATGAGAAGTGCGCCTAGGGGAGTGACGAAACCGCAAGCAGGTGTAATTGCAACTGCTCCTGCGATTGCACCCGATGCAACACCGAGTGTGGTTGCCTTTCCATCGCGCTTTCGCTCGTATGCAATCCATGACATCGATGCGGCAGCTGTTGCAATTTGAGTATTGATCATTGCAGTTGCAGCGGTGGCACCGGCAGAGAGTGCGCTTCCTGCATTAAATCCAAACCAACCAAACCAGAGCATTCCTGCACCTAGTAGAACAAGTGGCATGTTATGTGGGCGCATTGGATCGCGACGGAAACCATCGCGTGGTCCAAGAACGAGCGCGAGTGCAAGCGCGGCAGCACCAGAGTTAATTTCAACAACTGTGCCACCGGCAAAATCCAGGGCACCAAGGCGGTCGATGATCCAGCCACCCTTGCCACCTTGCGATGCGAAGGCCCAGTGTGCAACGGGGATGTAAACCAAGGTAACCCAGACACCAACAAAGAGCACCCATGCGCTGTATTTAGCGCGATCAGCAATCGCACCAGAAAGTAGTGCCACGGTAATAATTGCGAAAGTTAATTGAAACATTACAAATGCAAGGGTCGGAATTTGGTGATCTGCCGGACCAAATGTTGTGTCGAGTGTTTTTGCAAGACCTAGATGATCAAAGCCACCGATGAGGCCGCCGTGATCTTTACCGAATGCAAGTGAGTAGCCGTAGAGAACCCAGATGATTGTGGTGATACCAATTGCAGCAAATGACATCATCATGATGTTGAGCGTGCTCTTTGCGCGCACCATGCCACCGTAGAAGATCGCCAGACCTGGCGTCATGAAGAGAACTAGTGCAGCAGCTGCTAGCACCCATGCGGTATCACCGGCATTGATCGTCTGCATTTTTAATGAGTCTCCTTATAGCGTGCGTAGGAAGCGTTGATTTCTTTCTCTGCATCTGCGTGACCAACCCAATCGCCACCATGTACCTGCTTGCCAGGTTCGAGAGTTTTGTAGACCTCGAAGAAGTGCTTGATTTCATCGAGCTCGTAGACAGGAACATCAGCTAAATCTTTGAGATTGTTCTTTCGGATGTCACCGGCTGCAACACACAAAAGTTTGTCATCGCCGCCCTTCTCATCGGTCATACGAAACATTCCAATAACTCGGCAGGAGACAACACAGCCTGGAAATGTTGGTTCATCCAACATGATCAAAGCATCGAGGGGATCGCCATCGTTGGAGAGAGTGTTCTTAACAAAGCCATAATCATGAGGAAAGCGGGTGGCGGTGAAGAGCATGCGATCGAGGCGCACCTCGCCAGTCAAATGATCAATTTCGTACTTGTTACGTGAGCCTGCTGGAATTTCAACAACTACGTCGAAGATCATGGCTTCCGACTCTCTATGAGTGAGGTGATCAGGTGTGGGAAGAAAACTTGGGGTGAACGACGGGGCTCGAACCCGCGACATCTCGGACCACAACCGAGTGCTCTACCAGCTGAGCTACGCCCACCATGTGCTGGCCAATAGTACCTGTTTATTTACCGCTATCGCCGTCCTTACTTGGCGCGGTAAATATGACGCTGCGGTAGTACTTCAACTCTGCGATGGAATCTTGAATATCCCCGAGTGCGCGGTGATTGCCGGTCTTGGCAGGGGCGGCGAAATACTCACGGGGATACCAGCGACGGGCCAACTCCTTAATGGAGGAGACATCAACGCTGCGATAGTGAAGGAAAGAATTCAGTGCAGGTAGATCGCGTTGGATGAAGTTGCGATCCCATCCGACGGTATTTCCAGCTAGTGGAGATTTACCTGCTTCAACACCACTTGCCTTGAGATAGTCGATGATTAATTCTTCGGCCTGCGAGAGTGATTTTCCATTAGGGATCTGCGTGATGAGTCCGGAATTGGTATGCATCTGGGTGACAAAGTCATTCATGCCAGCGATCTTTGAATCCTCGACTTTGATGACGACATCGACGCCTTCACCGATCAGATTGAGCTCGGAGTCGGTGACAAGGACTGCAATCTCGACGAGAAAGTCATTGACGATATCGAGCCCGGTCATCTCACAGTCGATCCAGATGAGGTGAGGATTCTCGATAGGCACGGCGCCACCTTAACGGCATAACGGGAAAGAATCACGCTCTGCGAAGGCGTGATTTCACTCCTCGTTCACCTTCCCGTAACCAAGTTTCCACTCAAAGAGCGGCTCGAAATAGCAGGATCGCCTTGTGTCACAGGATGTAATGCCCAGCGCTACTGGGCTGCCGCAGCGTCGAGAGCTGACGACCAAACCGCGTTTCTCAGACAAAGTTTTTCGTACTGTTGTAACAACTGGTGGTTTGTCCTCATTGTTAATTCTCGGATTAATTTTTTCCTTCCTTGCCTACCAAGGATTTTCTATACTCAAAATGGAAGGCTTTCACTTTATCACTGGAAGCAATTGGCAAGTCGTGTTGGATGAAGCAGGCAACATAGATAAGGCAAATACTGCATTTGGTATTGCACCGATGTTGATCGGAACGATTCTCTGCGCCTTAATTGCATTAGTTGTTGCAGTTCCAGTCTCGGTTCTGGCTGCGCTGTACCTAACTTTTTACGCTCCTCCGGCATTGAAGCGATTCTTAGTTTCAATTATTGATTTGATGGCCGCATTCCCATCGATCCTTTTTGGGTTATGGGGATTCTTTATTCTTATGCCCAGTGTGGAGTATTGGGCGAAATTACTTCACAAGTATTTGGGATGGATTCCATTCTTTAAGATGGAAGTTCCAGTTTTTACTCGCTCCCCATTTATTGCTGGTGTGGTCTTGGCGATCATGGTCATTCCTATTGTCACCTCAATTTCGCGTGAAGTATTTGCGCAGACGCCACTCGATCGCGTACAAGCGGCCTACGCACTAGGTGCATCGCGATGGGCAATGATTCGCGCAGTTGTCATTCCCTACGGTCGAAGCGGTGTTGTTGGTGGAGCAATGCTTGGTTTGGGCCGTGCGATGGGAGAGACGGTTGCGGTTTACACCGTGCTCAACATCGTCTACCAAGTAAATTGGCACATCTTGGTTGGCGCTGGCGGTAACGTCGCTTCAATGATCCTCTTGAAGTTTGGTGAGGCCGGTGCGCAAGAAGTCAAGGCTCTTATGGGGGCTGGCTTAGTTCTATTCCTTCTTACGCTTTTAGTGAACTCAATCGCTAACGCGATTGTCTTGCGATCTGGTGGCAAGGGACGATGACCACAGTCCAAAGCGCGGTAGTGGTAAAGCCCACTCGGCCATGGCTTGCGAAGCCATCACAGCGACTTCAATCAGTTGGCGTTTTTCTGCTCGCGCTAGCAATTTCTTATGGAGTAGTTGCTGTAACGCCGATGAAGGGCAAGTTGGCTTACGCTGCGATTTTCTTTATTGCATTTACCGCACTGGATTATCTGCTTAGCTATTTTACACTTGGCAAATCAGCTGCGAAAGATGTTGTTGCTCGCGGGTTTATTGTCTCCGGGATGGTGATTGTCACCGCACCAATTCTTAGTATTTTGGTGACAGTTTTATTGCGTGGATACAAAGGAATTCATGCCTCAATGTTCACGACAGACATGCGGGCATCGAGCATGAATGATCCAGTTGCATCTGGTGGACTTATGCACGCACTTATTGGCACGTTTTTGATGGTAGCGATTGCACTTATTATTAGCGTGCCGTTGGGAATTCTTACCGCGCTATATCTGACTGAAATTCGCGGACGCTTTACTAAGCCCATCGCGTTCTTGGTGCAAGCGATGTCAGGTGTGCCATCGATTGTCGCCGGCCTCTTTATTTTGTCCGCACTTATTTACACTGTTGCGCATGCTTACTCAGGAATTATGGGATCCCTTGCGCTAAGTATTTTGATGATTCCAACAATTGCACGAACTTCCGAAGAAGTCCTCTTGCTTATTCCACCTGATTTGCGCGAAGCCGGAGTTGCGCTAGGTGGCACTCAATGGCGCACCGTTGCGCTAGTGGTTGTTCCTGCGGCCCGCAGTGGCTTAGTGACTGCAATGATTCTTGGTATTGCCCGAGTAGCTGGTGAAACTGCGCCATTGTTGCTTGTGGCCGGCGGTTCTGATCAAAATAATCTCAATCCATTTCACGGCCCCATGGCATCGCTTCCCTACTATGTATGGAAGGCCTATTCATTTGGGTCGATAGAAAGCGTACGCCGCGCTTGGGCTGGAATTTTAGTACTACTCGTAATCGTGCTCGTGCTATTCACGGCCGCAAGATTTTTAAGTGCACGGAAAGGTAAGTAGATGACGAACCCAGAAGAAGGCGAGAAGGACATGGACACAGTAACTCCCTCATCCCTTGCAAGTGTGGCAAGTGGCACCGGGAAGAAGCGCTCGCCTGGCACTGAAGCGCTCGGCGTCGGTCTGGAAGCCCGTGGCATTCATGCTTGGTTTGAGCAGAAGCACGTCCTTAGCGATATTTCACTCGATTTTTGGTCAGGAACAGTGACTGCACTGATTGGCCCATCAGGATGCGGAAAGTCCACATTTATTCGCACACTCAATCGCATGCACGAGTTCATTCCAGGTGCTGCGATGGCGGGAGAAGTTCTGCTTGATGGAAAAGACATCTATGAATCAGGCACTGATGTTACGAAGATTCGCCTCAAAGTCGGCATGGTTTTCCAGAAGCCAAATCCATTTCCATCGATGACGATTGCGGAGAATGTTTTAGCTGGTTTGAAATTAGCTCAACTTAAAGTTGAGAATAAAGATGACTTATTGGAGGAGTGCTTAGAGCGCGCCGGGTTGTGGAGCGAGGTTAAAGATCGCCTCTCTGCTTATGGCGGATCGCTCTCCGGTGGTCAACAACAGCGTCTCTGTATCGCCCGCTCACTTGCGGTGCGCCCGCAGGTTCTGCTGATGGATGAGCCATGCTCTGCGCTCGATCCTGGCTCAACTTTGCGAATCGAAGAGACAATTTCTCAACTCTCATCGACGATGACGATCATTATCGTGACCCACAACATGCAGCAGGCGGCACGTGTATCTGATTACACCGCCTTCTTCCTCTCTGACGGCGGCCCAGGGCAGATGGTTGAAGTTGGTCCAACTGGCGAAATCTTCTCTCGGCCAAAAGATAAGCGCACTGAGAACTATGTGACAGGGCGTTTTGGTTAACCAACTGTTCATTTAGCGGTAAACAGAAGTTTCGTTTCCTCGCCCCAGTCGTTAATGCCTCATTCATAGGTTTGGCCTGTAAGTCATTCATCTATGAGGGGAAGTTCATGAAAGTTTCAATGTTTAAGAAAGCAGCAGCTGCTGGTGCAGTAGCCGCATTGCTTATCGCACAACCTGCCATGGCAGATGTAGCACTTACAGGTGGTGGCTCATCCTTCGCTTCACCACTGTTTGATGCATGCAAAGCTGATTTCGCAACTGCAAACAAGGGTCTAAGCGTTAATTACGCATCAAGCTCATCAGGTACAGGTCGCAACAACTCTGATGCCGGTATTGGTGATTTCAACTTTTCAGATACACCACACACTGCAGCAACAAAGAAGGCAACAGTTATCCACATTCCAGCACTTGCTGGTGCAATTGGTGTGATGTACAACTTGGCTTACCCACCACGCGATGGTGTAAACCTTTCAGCAAGCACACTTGCGAAGATCTACGCAGGAACTATCACTATGTGGAATGACGATGCCATCAAGGCAGACAACAACCGCACTATTAAAGTTCCTGTATACAAAAAAGATGCAAATGGTCTTCCAGTCCTAAAGGATGGCAAGCCAGTTCTCTTGTCTAGCCGTACCGTCACATCACGTTGGACTCCACCTACACAGAAGATTGTTGTTATCTACCGCAACGATTCATCTGGCACAGTTGGTAACTTCACTGCCGCTCTCAATGGCATCGATTCAACAGATTGGCCAAAGGCCGGTAACAACTCCTTCGTATCATCTTTCCCAGGTGGACAAGCTGGTCTAAATTCATCAGCGAACCTTGGTCGTATCGTTGGTACATCAGGTTCTGCTGGTGTTGCTGCTCTTGCTGCTAAGACTCCTTACTCAATTGCATTTGCTGAAAAGAACTTCGCAATTGCTAACAAGTTGGGTCTTGCAAAGATCAGTAACCAATCTGGCGCATTCGTAGCACCAGAAGCTGAAGGCGTTTCATCCTTCCTTGGCGAAGCAACAGTTAATGCTGACGGAACATTGGCGTTTAGCTACAAGACCACCAATGTTGGTGCCTACATCTTGGGTATCACTTCATACGCACTTGTTGACACAAAGACAACAAATGGTAAAGAAGTTAAGACACTTCTTAACTACTTGCTCTCACCAGCTTGTGCGCAGAAGGATCCAGCTCTCGGATTCGCACTTGTCAGCGGTAAGTTGCTGACAACTGCAAATGCACAAATCGCAAAGATTGGCGCGTAACACCAGCGTCGATAAATCGAGGGATGGGAATGGTCGGCCTGCAAAGGTCGGCCATTTCTGCTTTCCCAGCAATAATTTTTGTGATGCAACTGTGCGCCCGGCAGGAATCGAACCTGCGGCCTACCGCTTAGAAGGCGGTTGCTCTATCCGACTGAGCTACGGGCACTAGTAATTTAAGTCTACCGATAAGAACTAGTAAGGTTTCGGCCATGGCTGAATTCATTTACACGATGAAAAAGACGCGTAAAGCGCATGGTGAGAAAGTAATTCTCGACGATGTGACTCTCGCCTTCTTTCCCGGTGCAAAGATCGGCGTCGTCGGCCCCAACGGTGCTGGTAAGTCCACCGTCTTGCAGATCATGGCCGGCATGCAACAACCTTCCAATGGCGAAGCATTTCTCTCACCTGGCTATACCGTCGGTATCTTGTTGCAGGAGCCGCCGCTGGATGAAAATAAAAACGTTTTAGAGAATGTGCAAGAAGGCGTCGCCGATAC
>JBAXNY010000043.1:0-8657 GCA_037133535.1 Actinomycetes bacterium | reverse complement strand
CACATGGGCCTTTGAAGCCCAGGGTCCAGGATCGATACCTGGTGGCGGAGCATGAGCCGCCTAGAACACGTGATTGTGTTGGCCGCGGGTGAAGGTACCCGTATGAAATCAACAACGCCCAAAGTTCTTCACTACATCGCAGGGCGAACACTTATCGGACATGTACTTCATGCAATCTCTGATTTATCACCTGCAAATCTTCATGTTGTCGTTGGCTCTGGCCGCGAAAGTGTGGAAGCACATTTAGCAGACATTGCACCAACTGCTCGCCCAATTTTTCAAGAGATGCGCGGTGGCACTGGACACGCTGTGCAGGTTGCGCTCGCCGATCTTAAAGTCACCGGAACTGTTCTAGTTGTCGCAGGAGATACACCGCTTCTCACAAGTGATTCACTTTCACAATTGATTGAAGTTCATAATTCGCAGAAATCTGCAGCAACGGTTCTGACTGCCGATCATGTAGATCCCACCGGTTATGGCCGAATTATTCGCGGCGATGATGATCAGTTGGTGCGCATTGTTGAAGAGAGAGATGCAACAGAGTTAGAGCAAGAAATCACCGAAGTAAATTCAGGTGTTTATGTATTTGATGGTGCAAAACTTGCGGCAACAATCGGCAAACTCTCCAGCGCTAATGCTCAGAAAGAGCTCTACCTCACCGATGTGATTGCACTTCTGCGCAGCGCAGGTGAGCGCGTGCTGCCAATTCTTACCCCTGATTTCGTTGAAATTCTCGGCGTCAATGACCGCGCCCAATTAGCCGAGTGCGCTGCAGTACTGCGCGATCGCATTAACGATGCCTACATGCGCGCTGGTGTTACTTTGATCGATCCCACTACAACCTGGATCGATGCAACTGCCTCAATTGAACCCGATGCAACAATCTTTCCGGGCAGTGGAATTTATGGCGCTTCGAAAATTGCCAAGGGTGCGATTATTGGACCGCGCACCACACTCTTTGATTGCACCGTCGAATCTGGTGCCAGCGTAATTGAGTCGTATTGCATCGATAGTCAGATCGGTGAAAAGGCCAATGTCGGTCCATTTACCTTCTTGCGCAACGGAACCAATCTGGGGCGTGATACTCGCGCTGGTGCTTTCGTGGAAATTAAGAACACTCAGGTCGGGGATGGCTCGAAAATCCCACACCTGTCCTACGTAGGCGATGCCACAATCGGTGAGGGCTCCAACATTGGCGCTGCGACGATTTTCGTCAATTATGACGGCGTTGATAAGCACCACACCGTAGTTGGCGATCAGGTACGCATTGGTAGCGACACGATGCTCGTTGCGCCGGTCACTATCGGTGATGGGGCTTACACCGCAGCTGGCTCAGTTATTACCGAAAATGTTCCGGCAGGCGCGATCGGCGTTGGTCGTGCAAAACAGCGGAATGTCTTAGGGTGGGTCTTGCGTAAGCGAGCTGGAAGTAAATCTGCTGCAGCGGCCGAGAAATCGGGCGCGAAGGCCGATGAGAATAAATAATCGGTAACGACGCGAGATGGGAAGTAATAAATGAGCGAACTACGACTCGCATCTGAGAAGCGGCTAAGAATTTTTACTGGCCGCGCATTTCCCGAGTTAGCCGAGACAGTCGCTTCTGAATTAGGAATTCCCCTTACCCCAACTAGCGCATACGACTTTGCCAATGGTGAAATTTTCGTTCGCTTTGAAGAGAGTGTTCGCGGTAGCGATGCCTTCGTGATTCAAAGCCATGCAAATCCCGTTAACAAATACATCATGGAGCAATTGATCATGGTTGATGCCCTCAAGCGCGCATCAGCAAAACGAATCACTGTTGTTGCACCTTTCTATGGCTATGCACGTCAAGATAAGAAGCACCGCGGTCGTGAGCCAATTTCAGCTCGCTTAATGGCAGATCTCTTTAAGACTGCTGGAGCCGATCGCCTGATGGTGGTTGATCTCCACACCTCACAAATTCAAGGATTCTTCGATGGTCCAGTGGATCATCTCTTTGCACTGCCACTTCTTGCTAACTATGTTGGAAGCAAAGTTGATCGCTCACGCCTCACCATCGTTTCACCAGATTCTGGTCGAGTGCGTGTTGCAGAGCGTTGGTCAGATTTGCTCGGCGGAACTCCGATTGCCTTCATTCACAAAACTCGTGATCCACGCATTCCTAATGAATCGCAGATGGGCCGCGTCGTTGGTGATGTGACCGGCCAGACTTGCGTAGTCATCGATGACATGATCGATACCGCTGGCACAATTACTAAGGCAGTAGATGCACTCTTCGAAGCTGGTGCAAAGGAGGTAATCATCGCTGCAACACATGCGGTGCTCTCCGGACCTGCGATTGAGCGCCTCAAAGCATGTAAGGCGAGTGAAATTGTTATCACTGACACACTTCCAATTCCAGAAGATGCGCACTTTGATCGCTTGACCGTACTTTCGATCGCACCGCTTATTGCGCGCGCGATTCGCGAAGTCTTCGAGGATGGTTCAGTTACTAGCCTCTTCGATGGTCACTCCTAAGCGCAATTTGCTCAAATCACCCTCCCTTGGCTAACCTTGGCTCAGTTCCGGCGAGGGTGAAAGATTTCCGTAATCGACGGCGTGAAGTGTGAAACTCACCTGGAACTGATCGTGTTCATACCGAAGTTTCCAGAAGGAGTAATGAAATGGCTGAGATCACCATCAATGGAACATCACGTACCGAATTTGGTAAGGGTGCCGCACGTCGTGCACGTCGTGACGGATTAGTTCCTGCAGTTATCTATGGTCATGGTGAGAAGCCAGCACACATTGCACTTCCAGCACGCGAACTAGGCGTTGCACTCAAGACCACAAACGTTCTTCTTGATATTGTCGTCGATGGCAAAACTGAACTCACACTTCCTAAGTCAATCGTTCGCGATGCAATCAAAGGCACGCTTGAGCATGTGGACTTAGTAATTGTTCGTCGCGGTGAGCGCGTTATTGTTTCGGTTCCAGTACACACTGATGGCAAGTTCGATCAGGATGGAATTTTGGAAACTGTACATACAAGTATCGAAGTTGAAGCAGAAGCAACTGCAATTCCAAACTTCCTCAACCTCGACATGACTGGCTTAATGGCTGGCGAATCTCTCTACGCAGAGAATGTGCCACTACCTGCTGGAGTCACACTTATCAGCGATCCTAAGATGACTGTTGTTCACCTATCTCTACGTTCAGCTCAAGAAGAGATCGTTGCTGCACCTGTTGTCGCTGAAGGTGCTACTCCTGCTGAAGGCGCTGCTGCTCCAGATGGCGCTGCTGCTGGTGAGAAGAAGGACGATAAGTAAGTTATTAACCGCAACTAGTTAGGGTGCACCGCTACCCTTAACTAATGGTCTGGTTAGTTGTTGGCTTAGGCAATCCTGGCACCGAGTATCAAGCTACTCGTCACAATATTGGCGCGATGGTCGCTGAGCAATTAGCAAGTTCGAATTCGGCTAAATGGTCTAACCATAAGAGTCGCACCGACCTCGCCTCATTTAAAATCGGGCCAAACAATTCAGAATCGATAGTTGTCGCCCGTTCACATTCCTACATGAATGAGACAGGCGGACCCATAAGTGCGCTCGCAACTTTCTACAAAGTAGAACCGGCGCAGATTATTGCAATTCATGATGAGTTAGATCTGCCATTTGCAGCACTGCGCTGCAAATTTAGCGGTGGCGATAATGGCCATAATGGTTTGAAAAGTATGACGAGCGCTTTTGGCAGTGATTACCTACGCCTTCGCATGGGAATCGGTCGCCCACCGCATGAGCAGCAAGATCCAGGCGATTTTGTATTGCGGCCATTCTCGTCGGCAGAGAAGAAAGAATTGCCGGATTTTATTATTGAAGGAGTTGCAGCGATCGAGTCTTTAATTCTGCGCGGCCTTGAGCTCACGCAACAAGATTTTAACGATTAATCAACCAGTATTACGAAGCCCTGCTGCAACACCATTGATGGTCAGAAGTAGCGCCCGACGCAGAATTGGTTCGGCATTTATCCCCGCCTTGCGAACTCGAGAGAGCAGATTAATTTGCAGCAAGTGCAATGGCGAAAGGTAGGCATCGCGCACTTGAAGAGTGCGAGCCAGAATTGGTTGATCGGCGAGCAATTCAGATTTCTTGGTAAGAGCAAGAATTTCTGCCTTAGTTGATTCAAACTCTTCGGTAATTTTATCGAGGAAGTGGTGCAGCTCTGGTGGAACTAGTTCTTCGACATAGCGGCGCGCGGTTAGTAAGTCGGTCTTTGCAAGTGTCATCTCCACATTGCTAATGAAAGTGCGGAAGAAGTGCCACTCATGAAGCATCTTCTGCATTGCATCAGCCTTGCCCGATTCGCGCGCTGCTTTGAGTCCACTGCCAACGCCAAACCAGCCGGGAACGATCTGCCTGGATTGGGTCCAGCCAAATACCCAAGGAATAGCGCGAAGTCCATCTAGACCAATGGTTGCATCTGGTCGGCGTGAGGGACGCGAACCTAAGAAGAGCTCACCTAATTGTTCAACTGGAGTTGAAGCGTAGAAATAAGCGGGCAGATCGGGATGATCAACCAAGGTGCGATAGGAAGTAAATGAACTATCGCTAATTAATTGCATACATTCATTCCAGGTTCTTAAATCAGATTCGGCTTGGCGTGGTCCACGATTTAAAACTGTGGCCTCTAGCGCTGCAGCAAGTGTGAGTTCAACGTTCTCGCGGGCAAGTGTTGGAAGTGAATATTTATCGCTGATTACCTCACCCTGTTCAGTCATTTTAATTTGACCATCGATCGAACCCCACGGAAGAGCAATAAGTGCATCATAAGTTGGACCGCCACCG
Organism: Actinomycetes bacterium; assembly: GCA_037133535.1. Taxonomy (GTDB): domain Bacteria; phylum Actinomycetota; class Actinomycetes; order Nanopelagicales; family Nanopelagicaceae; genus WLQV01. The sequence goes on along the minus strand of JBAXNY010000043.1, from coordinate 3,855 downwards.
CGACCGACTGAACCACCGCGGCCATGGAAGAGGCGAAGCTTCACACCATGCTTCATTGCGACATCTCGCAACTTACGTTGTGCGCGGTGAATCTCCCATTGGCTAGTTGCAATACCTGCATCTTTATTGGAATCGGAGAAGCCAAGCATTACTTCTTGGATATCTCCGCGCAATGAAAGCAATTTCCGATAGGCAGGATTGCTAAGAAGTGATTCGAGAATCTCATCTGCCGCGCGAAGTTCGGCAACTGTTTCTAGCAATGGCGCAAAACCAATCAGTGCGCGATCTTTTGCTAAATCAATCAGGCCCGCCTCCTGTGCAATAACAGCTGCGGCAAGAACATCGTGGCCACCCTTTGTCATGGAGATGATGTAAGTCTCGATTGCTTCGCTGCCAAATCGATCAAGAAGATCTGCGATAGCGGCAAAGCTATCCAGGCTCTTCTGGGCAATTGCATCAAATCCAGATGTTGCGCGCTTGCTTGGGCTCGCTAATTCATTGGCAAGGAGAGTAAATCGCGCCACTTGATCGAGTTCTTTGTACTTCTTTTCACTCAAGAGTGTTTCAAGTACATGATGATGCGCAGCTGAATGTTCGCGAATATCCATAGTGACGTGAGTAAGACCAAAAGCGGCGACAGTGCGGATGGTGCGCTCAAGTAAGCCAGTTGCCATGAGCTCGCCCTTATTTGCAAAGAGTGAATCACGCATCAAAGTGAGATCGGCGAGCAATTCCGCAGTGTTTGTGTAATCACGACCTGCAATATGAGCCGCACCCTTTGCATGGCGATCGCGAGTAAGTGCCAGGCGATGCACAATTGCAGTTGCCTTCAATCGATAAGGCTCTTCGGCATTAAGGCGGCGAAAGCGCGCTTCAAACTCAGGAATATTCTTTAAATCTGTAGCGATCGAGGCAAGTAGTTCAGGAGAAGTTCCAGCGATCCGAGTGGAGACCGAGAGCATCTGGCGCAATTGATCCATCGCAGCGATGGTCACTCGAATTGCATGTCCAACTTGTAAGACCATCGTTTCGCGGGTTACTTGCGCAGTTACATTGGGATTTCCATCGCGATCGCCACCGATCCAGGTACCAAAGGAGAGTGGGCGAGCAGTTACTGGTAATTCGATGCCAAGGCGGCGCAATTGAAAAGCAAAATCATCAAGAACTTCTGGCACGGTATGTCGGGCTAAATCATCGACGTAATACAAGGCATTCATTGCCTCATCAATAGGTTCTGGTTGATCAAGGCGCAACTCATCGGTCTGCCAGAGCAGATCAACAGTTTCGGCAAGGCGTGCATTCTGCAAATGATCTTTCGGTTGATCAAGTAGATCAGCGATTTGGCCAAGTTTGCTCAAGATAGAACGGCGCGCAGCTTCAGTTGGGTGTGCAGTAAATACTGGCCGAACTGAAAGCCCTTGAATCCACTCACTGATGTCTGCGGCGCTAAATTCATGACCAGCTACTGGATTTTTCTGTGCTGCGATAATTTTATCGATTGCTTGCGAAAGCCATGATCCAGATTCTGCGCGTGCATCAAGCAGAGTGCGAGAGCGGTGCACCTGTTCGGCAATATTCGCTAAGTGAAAGTAAGTGCTAAATGCGCGTACTAATTGCACCGATTGATTGACATCGAGGTGGGACAAAATCTCCGCACCGCCACCATCTCGAACCGCTCTGCGAACGGATTCAACGAGATCGAGAAGTTCTACACCCTCTTGGCGAACCAGAGATTGCCCTAATAGATCACCGAGCTTTCGAACATCAGCGCGAAGGGCTGTGTCCATTGATGTCGGTGAACTCATTTGCTAATTGTGGCAGGTCTTTCTACCCTCTCGCGCAGCGCTAGAATTGCACTCGATTCAAGCCCCTTCGCTGACTGAGCACCCCGCCCAGTTTGAGAACGGGGCCTTTAGGCGTTTCTGGAGCATGCATTAGTGGAAGAGGTAAGGCAATGAAGGGGTTAATTGATCTCATCGCAGATAGCGAAGAGATTGCGCGCGCACTCACAACTGCCGACACCATTGTTGCGCCCCCTCCGATTAATGCATTTCTTATTGCAGCCCAAGCACGAGAGCGCAGCATCCTTGTTGTGACTGCAACAGGTCGCGCCAGTGAAGATTTAGTTGCCGAACTCGCTGCACTACATGAACAGGTCTGGGAATTTCCGGCTTGGGAGACTCTGCCACATGAGCGATTGAGTCCACGCGGTGACACTGTGGCGCATCGAATTAGCACGCTTCATAAAATTCGCACTGCACAGCAACCATTTATTGTTGTCACTTCAGTTCGCGCATTGATTCATCAAATCATTGCCGGATTAGCCGAAGGTGGCCCACTGACATTGCGAGTTGGCGATGAAGTGCCATTGACTGGCTTAGTTACACAGTTAAGTGAGCTCGCTTATGTTCGAACCGACTTAGTAGAGCGTCGTGGTGAATTTGCAGTACGTGGTGGAATTATTGACATTTTTCTTCCATTGGCACAGCACCCAATCCGAATTGATTTCTTTGGGGATGAGATTGAATCAATTCATGAATTTGAAATTTCCGATCAGCGGAGAAATGCCGAAGTAATCTCGGAGGTTGAGGTCTTTGCCTGCCGCGAACTTCTCTTGAGTGAAGCGATAAAGAGCAAGGCGCTCACATTGAAGAGCCAACATCCAGGTGCCAGTGAGATGCTCGATAAGATTTCAGAGGGCATCGTGGTTGAAGGAATGGAATCCCTCATCCCACTATTAGTTGATAAACAGGAATTAATTCTCGACTTCCTTCCCAAAAATTGCGAAATTGTGTTTTTAGATCTACCGCGAATTACTTCACGAACCGCAGATCTACTGAGCACAAATGAAGAGTTCTTTGTGGCGGCTTGGTCTAATGCGGCAGTCGGCGGAAGTGCGCCAATTGCGCTACCCCAAAGTGTGGAAAAGACTTATCTGACATGGAGTGAACTCGAGCAGAAAATTCATTCATTGAAGCTTGAAACACTTTCGATTAATCCCTTTGGATCTGATTTAGATCCAGGAACTCTCTTCCTAGAGTGTGAGCCAATTGAAGCAATGCGCGGTGATACCGAGAAGGTAATTGAACTCTTCCTTAGCGAGGCTGGGCGCAAAAATCGCTACTTCTCTGCCTTTGGAAATGGTATTGCCGAGCGATACCGCGATCTCTTTCGCGACGCTGAAATTAATGATGTGCAGATTCATACTGCGCCATTTGCCCATGGATTTTCACTTCCGAGTGCCGATCTGATCTATGTCACCGAACGCGATGTGACTGGAAGCAAGAGCAACTACAAAGATGGCGATCGCCTGCCATCGCGGCGCAAAAATAGTATCGATCCGCTCGAATTAAAGAGTGGCGATTATGTTGTCCATGAACAACATGGAATCGGCCGCTATCAAACAATGATTACCCGCACAGTTGGGGGATTTGCTCGAGAATATTTAGTCATTGAATATGCCGCGAGTAAGCGGGGCCAACCAGGTGATCAGATATTTGTTCCCTCTGATGCACTTGATCAAATCTCTAAATACATCGGTGGTGAATCACCATCGGTGCATCGCATTGGCAGTGGTGAATGGCAGAAAGCTAAGGGACGAGCACGCAAGGCTGTGCGCCAGATTGCCGGCGAACTGATTCGCTTGTATGCGGCAAGACGGAGCTCACCGGGCTTTGCCTTCTCACCCGATACGCCATGGCAGGCCGAGTTGGAAGATGCATTTGCTTATGTGGAGACTGCCGATCAATTAGCCACAATTAATGAAGTAAAGCGGGATATGGAAGCGCCATACCCGATGGATCGAATTATCTGCGGCGATGTTGGTTACGGTAAAACTGAGATTGCAATTCGCGC
>JBAXNY010000042.1:0-8670 GCA_037133535.1 Actinomycetes bacterium | reverse complement strand
GATTGAAATCAACCACCCACATCACTTTGCCTAAACCATCTGTCGCAGGATCGGCAACTGCCTCCCAGACATTTCCTTCATCAAGTTCAGCATCACCGATGATCGCAATAAAGCGAGCGTTAGGGCGTTTACCAAAGTGCGAATCAACATAGCGACGAGTCGCTGCAGCAAAGAGTGGCGCAGCAGCACCAAGGCCAACTGAACCGGTGGAGAAGTCAACCGGATCTGGATCTTTGGTGCGTGAGGGATAACTTTGTAATCCGCCAGCAGAACGCAGTTGCGTTAAATACTTCTTATCCAAATTTCCTAACAAGTATTGAATAGAGTGGAAAATTGGTGAGGCATGTGGCTTCACACTTACTCGATCATCGGCAGTTAGATGTTTAAAGTAGAGCGCAGTCATAATTGAAACCATCGATGCACTCGATGCCTGGTGGCCACCCACCTTGATGCCATCGGTATTTTCGCGTTCGCGATTGGCATGATCGATCATGCGCACTGCCAACCAGAGTGTTTTTGCTTGAATACTCTCTAGGGTTTTAAGTTCGGTGTCATTAAGTGCCACCTTTACTTCAGCTCCACACGAACCGCCGTTAATAGCGCATCGTAATCATCTGGGGTGTTGTAGAGCTGACCTGAAATTCGCATAAAGTACTTGTCACTAAATGTAGTGATTGGCACTTCAATTTTATGGACTTCAGCAAAGCGCTTCTGAAGCGCAAAGCAACCATCGCGCCCGCCTGACATCTTATGAAGTGGCACTACACCAAGTGGTAGATCCTCTTCGCGTAATTCATCTCTACTGACACCAAGTTCGTTCATTATTAAATCGCGGCCATAACGCATACGAGTTTGATTGGCTTTACGAACGCGATCCCAACCTAAATCTGCATAGAACTTAAATGCAGCAGGTGCGGCAAGCCATGCAGTTACATCTACCGTTCCGAGCATGTCCCATGGAAGTGGATATGGCATGTCATCTTGCCAAGAAACTATGAGTGGACGGATTTGCTCTTGCCAGCGTGGTGCAATGCGATAGACGCCGGCTCCGGGAGGGGCGGCAACCCACTTATGTAAATTACCAAACCAGAAATCTGCATCGAGTCGATCTAAATCGGTATCGATGTTGCCAGGACTATGGGAAGCATCCACTACAAAAGCGATGTTGCGGGCCCGGCAGATGTCAGCTAATTCATAAATTGGAAATGTGCGCGCAGTAGCAGAAGTTACGTGATCGACTACAAGCATGCGAGTCTTCGAAGTAAGTGCTGCTTCAATCAACTTGATTGACTCTTCATCAGTTGCAATACGTGGCACAACTACTTCAACTAATTTTGCTCCAGCTGCATCAACTGCGCGCTTTACAGCGTAAGTAACTGCGCCGTACTCATGATCGAGAACTATTGCTTCATCGCCAGCTTTGAAGGGGAAGGCACGCATCGTGGTGCTTGCACCCTCAGTGGTATTGCGAACAAAGGCAATCTGCTCGGGCTTCTGGCCTAAATACTTCGCAACAGCAGTGCGTGCTTCGATAATCGCTGGCTGGCAAATCCGAGAGTAGAAAGCAACCGGATTAAATTGCATGAGATCGCGCCACTTTTGCTGCTCTTGCAAAACTCCAGTAGTTACTGCGCCATAGGAACCATGATTAAGGTGACGCACACTGGGATCGAGCTTCCAGGCCGATTTATATTCTTGAAGGTCAAATTCCACGTTAATTACCCCTTAACAATTCCCGCGGAAAGACCGGAAATCATAAATTTCGACATGAGGCCGAACATGATCATCGTTGGGATAACACCAATCATTACCGATGCAGCAAGTCCGCCCCACTCAATGTAGTAAGCACCGATAAATGAACGCTCTGCTACTGGGAAGGTTTTATTGGCATCAGAATCAATCAAAACCATTGCAAGGAAGAGTTCATTCCAGCAACTGACAAAGGAGAAAATAAAAGTCGCTGCGATTCCAGGAAGGGCAACTGGGAAGACAATCCGGAAGAGTGCAGTGAAGCGATTACATCCATCGATGAGTGCTGCTTCGTCTAGTTCGGGCGGAATTCGTTGCAAAAAGCCACGCAACATCATGGTGGCAAATGGGATCGAGCCACCTAGGTAACAAAGGATAAGTGCGTAGAGGGTGTTAAGAAGGTGGACCCGATTCAGCAAGAGATAGAGAGGGGCTAAGGCAATCAAGCCTGGAATCATCTGCGTTATAAGAAAAACCAGAAGAATCTGGGTTTTGCCGCGGAATTGATAGCGCGCCAATGCATAGGCACCCAACGCGCCAATAAAGACCACAAAGATTGAGGCAGCAAGTGCAACGACGAGCGAATTGCGCATGTACGTACCGAAGGCGTAATCCTTGAAGAGCTTTCGATAATTATCTAACGTGGAGTTGGCATGGGGAAAGTAGAAATGTTTAGTTGCTTCACGAACTGGACGAATTGAAGTAAGGAACATCCAATAAAGCGGAAAGACCGTAAAAATGAGCCAGATTGAAAGAACAGAAACTTTTGTTGCTTTGCCAAGTGTCTTCAACATAATTAGTGCTCGCTTTCGTTAAGACGAGTGGCAAGTAAGTAAAAAACGGTAAAGACGAAGAGAATGCCAAGGATGATCAATCCCAGGGCTGAACCACCACCCCAATCTTGATCATAAGTAATTTTCTGCACCAGCCACGAGGAGAGAATGTGGGTCTGCTCATTGGGTCCGCCGCTTGTCATACCAAAGATCACTTCTGGCGCATTGGTTATCCAAATAACACGAAGCAGAATAATCATGACAAGCGTCGAACGAATGAAAGGAACAATAACTCTAAAGAGTGCTTGGCTCTTACTGCAACCATCGAGTTCAGCTGCTTCCAAAATCTCTTTTGGCACACCTTGCAAGGCGGCAAGAATCATGATGACGAAGAAGGTAACGCCATACCAAATATTAGTAATGATGACCGCCGCCATGGCCCACTTGTCATTGGAGAGCCACGGAATTGGTGTTTTGATAATGTGGAAGTTTTTGAGGATGTCATTTAAAACACCCAAATTTTCATCAAAGATCCACTTCCACATCAGGCCGATGAGAAAGCCAGACAGCGCCCACGGAATGAAGATAATGGCTTGGTAAAGGCCAGAGAATCGGAATTTATTGCGAAGATAGAGAGCTAAACTAAATCCGATCATAAATTGAAAAAAGAGCGAAGCTACAACCCAAATGATTGAATTAATGACGATTCGCTTAAAGTGTAGATCACGAAATATGTTTCTAAAATTTTCCAGGCCGTTATAGTGAATATCACTCTGTTGTGTCAGCAGATAATGCTGGAATGAAAGATTTGCGGTCTTGAAAATTGGGTAATAAATGAAGATACAGATGAGGATTAAAGCGGGGAGCAAAAACCAGAGCGGTGCCAGAATGTTTTGGGAAGATTTCCTATTCCTATGCTGGAGTTTAAAAATGCTCTGACTCATACGTAAAACTTACCCCCAAAATTATTGAACTTCTTACTAATACTTATACCTAGCATGGAGAGCGGTGGTTAGTAATTTCTTACTAACCACCGCCGCCATTGCTAATTGCTTAGCTAACGAGCTCTAACTTATGCCTTTGGCTTGGTGCACTTTGTATCCCAGTAAGTCGCCCATTGTGCGAGCGCTGCTGAGGTAGTAAGTGTTCCAGCCTTCATGGCTTGCATGTCCTTATCTGCTTGGGTGAAGAAATCACCGTAGCAAGGTTGTGACACGTCAGTACCATCTAGCTTGATTTCCTTTGGATCTAGGCCAACCTTGCTATAGATCGCCCAAGCACCAGTCTTGAAGAATGGATCCTTAGCAGCGGTCTTTGTAACAGGGCCTACACCATAAGCACGAGCGAAGATTGAAGCTTGTGGATCTTGAGTGATGTAATCCAAGAATCCGGCTGCAATGTTCTTGCACTTTGATGACTCAGCAACAGCCCAGCTGCCGCCAGTAACATCTTGTGCTGAGTAGCCAGTTGGACCCTTTGGAATTTGCGCCATGATCCACTTGCCACTGTCGTATGGTGCGTACTTCTCATCTACCATCTGGATAACTTCGTTATCTTGGATGAGGTAGTTAGCAGTTCCATCGATGAAGCCTTGAACCATTTCTGGATAGCCCCATGCAATAGATCCTGGAGGTGATGCTTCATTCCAGATCTTCATAAGTTGATCAAGTGCAGTCTTTGACACTGGATTGCTGAACATGCTGGTGCCGGTTGACTTGTTGTAGTAACCGCCAGAGTTCAAATCTGGTGCGTTGTATGCACGGATGATGAATACTGCTTGTGTGAATGACGCACGAGCGCCACGCATTGAGTAAACATAGGAATTTACACCAGGCTTTTGCATGGACTTAGCATTGTAAATGTCGGTCCATGTTGTTGGAATTGCAATTCCTGCATCCTTAAATGGTTGCACGCGGACGAATGATGCCTTCGTGTAGTAACCATTTGGAACTGTGTAAATTGTTCCCTTACCGTAGATCTGTGCTTGGAACTTTGAATAATCTGTAAGTCCGGCATAACCCTTGGTCTTGGAGAAGTATGGGAAAATGTTAGCAAGTTGCTTAGCCGACATTGCCTGACCACCAATTGCAGCACCTGGCTCAATAATGTCAATATTCTTGGCCTGGAGAAGCTGAGTGATCTTCGCTGCAGAATCTGCCTGTGATGGAGAGATAATTTCAACCTTCACATTTGGATGAGTTGTTTCGTAGGTACGTGCGAATGCGTTCAGCAATGGAGTACGTGCTGGACCAGCAAAAAATTCGATTAAACGAACTTTTACTGGCTTAGCCTTTGTCGGTACGCAGTTCCATGTGGCATCTGCGGCCGAGCTTGTACCCACTGTGAAAACACTTACGCTAAGAGCGAGCGCTGCAACAACAGCTGCTCCCTTGCGTGATGCAAAGTGCTTCTTCAAGTAGTGCCTCCTATTTAGGTAATGGAAAATCCCTTAAAAGGTGCAAAGGATTTGCAACGATACTACGGGTCAGCAGGCTGAAAAAGCAACGATGAAACATAGGGGTGAGTCTCTGCGGTGATAAAGTTTTGTTATCTGCAAATTTCGCCGTAACCTTTCGTTATCAAAAAGGGATCAAATACCAAAATTAAGCAAGGGATGAAGTGGGTCTAGAGTGAAATACTCCATTCCTGAGAATTAAGGAGCACGCTCATGGCAGATAGTAGTTTCGACATCGTCTCCAAGATCGATCGGATGGAGCTCGATAACGCCGTTAATCAATGCGTCCGTGAACTCGATACCCGCTTTGACTTTAAAAATACTGGAGCAAAAGTTGAACTCATCGGTGAAAAAATTGAATTGGAAGCCGGCACTGAAGAGCGAGTAAAAGCAGCCCTTGATGTTCTCAAAGATAAATTAATTAAGCGCAGCGTTTCACTTAAACACATTGATCCAGCTGAGCCACAACTGAGTGGAAAGATTTATAAAATTAGCTGCCCGCTTAAAGAGGGCATCACAACCGAGCACGCTAAGAAAGTTGCTAAGTTTTTGCGCGATGACGGACCTAAGTCTCTAAAGACTCAGATTCAAGGTGATGAACTACGTGTCACTAGTAAGAGCCGTGATGATCTACAAAGTGCCATGGCACTTGTTAAAGCCCAGACCTGGGAATTTGCAGTTCAATTTACGAATTTCCGGTGATCTATTTCAATTCCTAAGGTAGAACATCGAGCTACCGGTCTCTTATTCGGTATCGCAGCATATGTTCTCTGGGGTTTACTCCCCCTTTATTGGCATTATCTCCATGCCGCTACTGCCTTTGAAATTCTTGCTCACCGCGGAATCTGGTCTCTTGTCGTTTGTGTAATTTTATTATCGCTCAAGAAGCAACTTCGTGTTGTCTTTGCCATTGTTAAGGAGCGACGCAAGTTCGCTCTCCTAGCCTTAACATCTGCGCTACTCACAATGAATTGGGCAACATACATCTGGGCAGTGAGTGTTAATCGCGTTGTTGAGGCATCCCTTGGTTACTACATCACACCGCTAGTTAATGTGGCGCTAGGTGTATTTATCTTCCGTGAGAAATTGCGTAAATTTCAATGGGCTGCGGTCACCCTTGCTGCCCTTGGTGTGCTTGGTCTAACTATCGAATATGGCTCACTGCCCTGGATCGCAATCGCACTCGCCTTCTCATGGGGGCTCTATACATTTATGAAAAAATCGCTGCAACTTGGCGCACTAGAAACGCTCACCATTGAAACTCTCGTTGCCCTTCTTCCCTGCCTTACTTATCTGCTTCTGCTTGAGCATGATGGTCGCGCTCAATTCGGCCAAAGTTTCTGGTTCTCTATTGCACTTGCTAGCGCGGGATTTATTACCGTTGTACCGCTTCTTTTATTTAATGGCGCAGCTACAAGATTGCCACTGACAATCACTGGACTCTTGCAATACATCACGCCAACGATCATGTTCTTGATCGGTATTTTGGTTAATCATGAAGCAATGAGTATTGGTCGCTTAATTGGATTTAGCGCAATTTGGCTCGCACTAATTTTCCTTGCAGCAGACTTACTTCAGGCAAATCGAAGTACTAATAAGAACTAGTAAGAACTAGCCATCGATACTTGGTGCGCTAATAACTGATGCTCGCCCTGCTTCCAAGCGGGCAACTGGTACCCGAAATGGTGAACAGGAAACGTAGTCAAGGTGAAGTGCATGGAAGAAGTGAATGCTTCGTGGATCTCCACCATGCTCACCGCAGACACCTAACTTAAAGTCAGATTTCACTGCGCGCGCTTGCTCTGAAGCGATCTTTACTAAGAGTCCAACGCCGTCAACGTCGAGTGATTCAAATGGATTAAATGGCAGAAGCTCTAGATCCAAATAGCGCGGCAAGAATGTGGATTCCACATCGTCGCGGCTAAAGGCCCAAGTGAGCTGTGTTAAATCATTTGTTCCGAAGGAGAAGAAGTCGGCGTAATCTGCCAAACGAGTTGAGGTGATTGCACCACGTGGTGTTTCAATCATTGTGCCAATTGGAATATCGAGAGTATTTCCAGTTCCTACAAATGTATTTTTGATTTCTTCTTCAAGGGTCTCGCGCAAATAGAGCAACTCACGCTGTGTAGCTACCAAAGGAATCATTACCTCAGGGCGTGGATCGTGGCCGAGTTTGCGGACTTCCAAGTAGGCATGGACAAGGGCACGAACCTGCATCTTGTAGAGCTCGGGAATGAGAATGCCAAGACGCACACCGCGCAGTCCCAACATCGGATTTGATTCATGCATGCGGTTTACTGCGGCAAAAATCGCACTATCTCGCACAGAGACTTCCTCACCGAGTGCTTCAGCTCGGGCCATAGTGGCGCTGAGTTCGGCAAGTGGTGGCAAGAATTCATGAAGTGGTGGATCGAGCAATCGCACAGTTACCGGAAGGCCAGACATTGCCATCATGATGCCGACAAAGTCTGCGCGCTGTAGAACTTCCATCTCAGCAATAACGCTGCGCTGTACATCTTCATTTTCAGCCAAAATCATTCGCTCAACATATGAACGACGTGGTCCAAGGAACATGTGTTCAGTGCGACAGAGTCCAACACCTTCGGCGCCAAGAATTCGGGCACGAATTGCATCCTCTGGTGTATCGGCATTTGCACGGACTCGAAGTTTGCGATTCGCATCTGCATGAACCAAGATGCGATCAACTGACTTCACTACAGGAGATGCCGCATCACTCTTAGGATCCAAGCGACCTTCTAAGTAAGAAGTAACAGGTGAGGCAACAACAGGAATTGTTCCTAAGTAGACCGCGCCGGTTGTGCCATCGATTGAAATGACTTCGCCTTCATAGACACTGATTGAACCAACAGTGAAGAATCCACCGCGCTCATCAACGCTAATGCTTTCGGTTCCGCAGACCGCAGTCTTGCCCATGCCACGTGCAACCACAGCAGCATGTGAAGTCTTACCGCCGCGACTTGTGAGAATTCCCTCGGATGCAACCATTCCTACTAAGTCATCCGGATTTGTTTCGCGCCGAACTAAAATTACTTTCTTGCCCGAGCGCGCTAAATCGAAGGCGCGCTTTGATTCAAAGACAACTTCACCCACTGCGGCACCAGGTGAGGCAGGAATACCGCGCGCAACTTCATTGACACTGCCCCGAAGATCAAATTGCGGAAACATTAATTGTGCTAATTGATCACCAGATGTGCGACCGAGCGCCTCATCCATAGTGATCTTTCCTTCATCAACTAACTGCGTTGCAATTCGGAATGCCGCTTCTGCGGTGCGCTTTCCTACGCGAGTCTGCAGAATCCAGAGCTTGCCGGTTTCAACGGTAAATTCAATGTCGCAGAGATCGCGGTAGTGATCCTCTAGGAGAGTCATCACGCGCTCTAGTTCTGCATGAACTGTTGGAAGGATGCCGCCAAACTCAGCCAAAGTGAGGGTATTGCGAATACCGGCAACCACATCTTCGCCTTGAGCTCGCTCTAAATAATCACCATAACTACCAATTTCACCAGTTGCAGGGTTACGAGTAAATGCAACACCTGTTCCGGAATCATCACTGAGATTTCCAAAGACCATTGATTGGATATTTACTGCAGTACCAAGATCAGAAGGAATACGTTCGCGGCGGCGATAAAGCTGTGCACGCTCTGAATTCCAGGAATGGAATACCGCTTCAAC
>JBAXNY010000041.1:0-8710 GCA_037133535.1 Actinomycetes bacterium | reverse complement strand
GCGATCTCTGGCAAGTGAATTAATCCGCCGACACCTAGGACTTCAACCGGAATGGAACGCGCTCGAAGTGCGCGCTCGATCGGTGGAATTAATTTACGACTGCGCACTAAGACTGCAAAGGTGGATTGATCATCGAGTTCCTGTGAAGTGCGAGCTGGATCAAACCAGAGTTTCTCGATGTACTCAGCAACTGCCGCTGCCTCTGCAGTGATGTCTTCATAAACACCAACAATTAACTCACCTGGTCCAGCAGCTGGGCCCTTCACTAAGGCTTGTACATGGAGTTTCTTCGCAGGATTCTGCGAAATTTGCGATGAGACGGTATTGGCAAGTTCAAGAATAATTTCATCGTTACGGAATGTCTCTGGCAGTGAGAATTGCGCTGGCCCGCTCTGCCCTGCCGCTTTTTTAAAGTGTTGGCCAAATGAGTGAATCGTTCCGGCCGATGCACCGCGCCAGGTGTAGATCGATTGCGCTGGATCGCCCACTGCCATAACGGGATGGCCGCTATCACCACCAAAGAGCGCAGAGAGCATGCGCACTTGTGATTGTGAAGTGTCTTGATATTCATCGAGAAGTACTGCTTTAAAACGTGTGCGCTCGGAGTGGCGAATATCTTCATGTTGCACAGCTAAATCTGCCGCGATTGCCATCTGATCATCGAAGGAGAGTTGACCTAAATCTTTGCGCCGCTTCTCAAACTCATCAACCATCTCAATTAAATTAATCCGATTGGTAAGGACTTTCTGGGTGCGAAGAGTGGCTTTCGCAGGAGTACCGGGCAGGGCGTCGATGTGATCGAGAATATCTTGAGAAGTGCTGCGCAGCTCTTCGCCCGTAACGCTATGTTCGAGGAGATATTTGGAGAGTCCCAAGAGATCATCGATCACAGTCGAAACTGCGCTACTTGTTTCGAAGTCGCCATCCCAATTGCGAACAACTGAGGATGCTAATTGCCAGAGCGCAGCATCACCGATCGGTTGCGAGTTGGCGTCGATGCCATTGCGGATGGCATGTTCACACAATAGCGATGCCGCATAGGAGTGGTAAGTCATAACAGTGACATCGATCGATGCACTCTTTGCAATAAGGCCAGCTCGCTTGAGTTGGCGCAGCCGTTTGCGAATTCGGATCGCTAACTCACCGGCTGCTTTGCGAGTAAAAGTGAGACCAAGAATATTCTCCGCATCGACCAAACCATTTGCCACTAAGTAGAGAACACGATTACTCATGGTCTCGGTCTTGCCAGAACCTGCCCCGGCAATCACGACTGCAGGTTCGAGCGGAGATGCAATGATTGGGCTCTGATATTTGCTAGGGACTTTCACTTTGGGATCGATTGCCTGCAACTTCTTTGCAATCTCTTCCGGCGTAATAAGTTTCTTCTCCATCAACCAATCACCGTCCGACCTTCTATTTGGAGCGGACATGAGGTGCTCACGGCACAGAATTGGCAATTCTTATTTACTGTGGCGGTAAATGTTGAACCGCCCATCTGCTTGGCCAATTCAATTACTTCTGCCTTATCGGTAGGAGTCAGTGGAGGTTGATCACGATCGGGAATTTTGGCGTGATCGGTACCGACATAGAGAAGTGAGGCACCTAAAGTTTCACCAGTGAGTTCGATCGGAGTCTTTTTCTTTGCACCACTCGAGCTACTCTCATCATTTTCCTCGATGAAAAATTCACGCTCAGTTACGCCTAATTGATAAGCCCGCATCTGCATATGCCCTGGAACATCTTTGGGCGAGATTGCACTCTTGCTTGTCTTGAAGTCAACAACGAGCGCTTTACCATCGGCTGCGATTTCTAATCGATCAACGCTTCCGCTAATAATAACGTTCTCGACTTCAACTCTAAATCGTGCCTCTGCATAAATAGTGGGCCGCTCTAGAATTGCTTGATTGTGATAATTCACTACTCGCTCGAGTACACCAACTGCGCGATCGAATTCGCTGCGACTAATCCAGCCAGAATTGGAATCGATCAAAGACCAGGAGCGATTGAGTAACTCTTTCAGTGATGTGAAATTCTGATCTGGCTCTTTCGCTAATTTCTCGGCAAGACCATGTATTGCATTTCCAAAACTCTGTGCTGATGAATCTCCATCTCGCCCACCACTGCTCTCTAAGAACCAGCGCAAGCCACATTCATCGAAGGTATAGAGCGCACTCGGTGAGACTCGAACTTTCTCGCCATCGCTAACTATTGGCGCAGTTGTGCTCATTGGTGCGACACCGAGCCAACTCTCCACATCTGCACCGGCAATTCCTGATTGAGCTAAACGTTGGAGAATTCCTGCCGCTTTCTCACGCACTGGTTGCACTTGGCCGAAGTGCACTTCACGGCGCAACTGGGCAACGAGTGCACTCTCAGTCAGTGGCCGTGGCACTTCGGTGATACGCCGCTCTTCAGAAATTTCACCATTGAGATAGGAATCAATGTCGTCAAAGAAGCGCGATGGTTCATCATCTTCGCGCTGCACTGCACTGACAATCAGCGAACTCTTTGCGCGAGAGAGTGCGACATAAAGTAGGCGCCGCTCATCTTGGGCTAGCCCACTTGCAGCTAACTCTTCGAGCTCTTGGCGCACATAAACACTATGGCGCTGCATCTCAACGAGACGTTCGCTACCAAGAAGTGAGCCGCGTTGGCGCAGATTGGGCCAGGCACCATCTTGTAATCCGGCAACCGCAACAAGATCCCACTCGCGACCCTTGGCAGAGTGCACGGTAAGAATTTCAACCACATCGGAGCGCTGACCTTTAGTTGTGATCACATCGCCAAGAATTTCACTGCGCAAAATTTCATCAATAAACGATGATGGACGAGAGTAGGGAAAGCGCTCGGCATGGCGACGAGCTGCATCGAAGAGTTGCATCATTGCATCGAGATCACGATCGGCCATTGCACCACGATTGCCACCACGCACTGCAATGCGCTGCCAGAGCAGAGTTAACTTCTCGCCGCTCTCGGAGAGAGCGTTATCCCAAATTGCCCATAAGAGATCCTCTGCTTGAGCACCCTTTGCCTGATTTGCTCTGCGGGCTTTCTCAAGTAAATCTGCAATGCGCAGAAGTGGTGCGCCACCTTCGATACTTACTTCACCAGTATCAATTGCTTTAACGATGAGTTCGGCGCTCGTAAATTTCTTACCACCTACTTCATCGCCATGGCTCTGCTCTTGTTCGCTAAGAAGTGCCCGACGAATTCGGCGCAACGAAATAGCATCGCCGCCACCTAATTCACTGAGGATTAATTTCTGACAATCATTAATAGAAATTGGCGCACTCGATGTCGCCATCTTTGCCAAGAGAAGAATTGGCGCAATGGCGCTATTGCTCACTAAAGCTTCATTGGCATTGGAAACTGGAACGCCACTATGCGCGAAGGCGCGACGAATTGCTTGTGCCGTTGCACCAGGTGAGCGAACAATGACCGCCATCTCACGCCATGGCACCCCATCAATGAGGTGGGCTTTGCGAAATTGATAGGCGATAAATTGCGCCTGTTCGCTCTCACTGCGCAACCTGGCACTTACTGCGCTGCCACCTTCGTGCACGCAAGTGCGCTCTCGTTGGACTGCAACTGAACGAAATTGATCTGCAACTTCACTAATAAGATCGAGAATCCCTGATTTATTGCGGTAAGAGTGCTTAAGAATAATCTCCTCGCACTTGCCACTCTTTGCTAAATCAGCGAATTCACTGCGAAGTGTGTCTGGATCAGAGCCACGAAAGCGCCCAACAGCGCTATCGCCATCTGCAAAAATAATGAGGTCGTTGCCACGAATTTTTCGCAAGAGTAAGCGCTGCGCAGGATCGCTCTCTTGATATTCATCAACGATGATCGTGCTAAATCTCGCGCGAAGTTCTTGCGCAATCGGAGTCGGATTGGAATCACTACCTAAGCGACTGACCGCTTCCATAATAATTTCACTCGGATCAATTCGCATTTTACTGTCGACTGCGCTACTTCCCTCAAGTGCTAAGCCACCGAGATAGCGCTCCCAGAAAATTGCGGCTGCCTGCCAATACTTTTCACTACTTTTGGCTGCAATCTCTCGAAGTTGAGAAGGTGAGAGACCACGTTCGGAGGCGCGCATAATGAGATCGCGTAATTCGCGAACAAAGCCCCGCGTCTCTAGCGCTTTCGATAATTCAGCTGGCCAATAATTTTTACTAGGATCGCCCACCGCTTGCGCCAGGTGATAATTAAGAACTTCGCGAATCGCAAACTCTTGTTCGGGACCAGACATCAATAAAACATCGGGGGTATCAATCTCATTGCTCATGTGAAGAATGCTGAATGCAAGTGAGTGGAAAGTACGTGCGATCGGCTCTTTCATTGTGGTGCCAGTGCGAAGCGCAATCTGATCGCGCAGCTCGCTGGCGCGTTCGCGGCCAAATGTTAGTAAGAGAATTGAGTCAGTGGCTTTTAATGGATCGACAGCGCTGCGAATTCGCTCCACTGCACACTCTGCAGCCAGCGTGGTCTTACCGGTGCCAGGACCACCAAGAACAATCAAAGTTCCTTGCGAATGCGCCAGAACTTTCTGCTGCGCCGCATCGAAAGTTAATTCAGGATTGAGTAATGGCGCGCGAAGTAGTGGCCCGATCGCTGCCTCTTTATCGCCTCTCATAACAGGTAATTCAACCCGAGAGCCCCGACAAAAGGCGCCAGTTAGCTATCTTTTAGCTATCTTGATTGGCTTTTTTCGCACGTGAGGTAAGGCGGCCACGCTCATTCTGATCCAGAACTACTTTGCGGATTCGAACGACAGCAGGCGTTACTTCAACGCACTCATCTTCGCGACAGAACTCCAGCGCACCTTCCATGTTTAACTTCTTCGGCGGAATCAAACGCTCCGACTCATCAGTTCCGGATGCGCGCATGTTTGTTAATTTCTTTTCACGAACTGTATTGACATCCATGTCATCGCTACGTGAATTCTCACCAATGACCATACCTTCATAGACTTCATCGCCTGGCTCAACGAAAATCGAACCACGATCTTGAATGCTATAAAGCGCATAGGAGGTAACAGCGCCCATGCGATCGGCTACTAGCGAACCAGTGCCACGAGTACGGATATCGCCATGCCATGGCTCGTAACCATCGAAGACGTGGTGGAGTAACCCAGTACCGCGAGTTTCAGTAAGAAATTCAGTACGGAAACCGATCAAGCCACGAGATGGAACTTTGTAATCCAAACGGATCCAGCCAGTTCCGTGATTGACCATCTGCTCCATGCGGCCCTTACGTAGCGCCATCAATTGAGTAAGAACACCGAGATATTCTTCAGGTGCATCAATGGTCAAACGCTCCATCGGCTCAGAATATTTACCATCGATCGTCTTTGTAACTACCTGTGGCTTACCAACGGTGAGTTCGAAACCTTCGCGCTTCATAATTTCTACAAGAACGGCAAGCTGTAATTCACCGCGACCTTGAACTTCCCATGTATCTGGGCGCTCAGTAGTAAGTACGCGAAGTGAAACGTTACCGACCAACTCTGCATCAAGGCGCCCCTTTACTTGGCGCGCAGTGAGCAACTTGCCACTCTTTCCAGCAAGTGGTGATGTATTAATACCGATCGTCATCGAAATCGATGGCTCGTCAACGATGATTAATGGCAGCGCATGTGGATTATCGAGATCGGCAAGAGTCTCACCCAATGTAATGGTCTCGAAACCTGCAACCGCAATGATGTCGCCCGGATGAGCCTCAAGTGCTGGAACGCGATCAAGTGCTTCAGTAATTAATAGCTCTGAAACCTTTACCTTTTCAATAGTTCCATCTGTCTTAATCCAAGAAACTGTCTGGCCCTTCTTAATAACACCTTCGCGTACGCGACAGAGTGCAAGACGACCAAGAAATGGTGATGAATCCAAGTTAGTGACGTGCGCTTGCAGTGGTGCACCTTCGTGATAAACCGGTGCCGGAATTGCTGAGAAGATGGTGTCGAATAGAACATCGAGATTCTCTTCCTCTGGCATACCGCCATCGGCTGGGCGCTTGAGTGATGCACGACCTGCTTTTGCAGATGCATAGACAACGGGAAATTCAATCTGCTCTTCATTGGCATCAAGATCAAGGAAGAGTTCGTAGGCCTCATCGACAACTTCGGCAATTCGTGAATCGGGGCGATCTACTTTGTTGATGAGCAGAATTACTGGCAAATTCTTTTCTAGCGCTTTGCGCAATACGAATCGAGTCTGTGGCAGTGGGCCTTCTGATGCATCGACCAGCAAAATAACGCCATCGACCATTTCTAATCCGCGCTCTACCTCGCCACCGAAATCGGCGTGGCCTGGTGTATCAATAATGTTAACGATCGTGCTACCGCGCTTAACAGCAGTATTTTTCGCAAGGATGGTGATTCCCTTTTCGCGCTCAAGATCCATTGAATCCATCATGCGATCTTGGCCCTCATCCTGCTTCTTATAAGCAGCAAATGCACCCGATTGCCACAACATGGCATCAACGAGTGTGGTCTTGCCATGGTCGACGTGCGCGATGATTGCAACGTTACGGAGATTCTCCCGCTTTAAAACTGGAAGATCTTTGAGGTGTGCTTGAATTTTAGACATTGAATCGAAACTCCACTACGTCGCCATCGTGCATGATGTAATCCTTGCCTTCCATACGAACTTTCCCTTTCGCGCGAGCCTCCACAAGTGAACCGGTGCTCACCAGATCATCAAAGGAGACAACTTCGGCCTTGATAAAGCCTTTTTGAAAATCGGTGTGAATGACTCCTGCAGCTTGCGGAGCAGTGTCGCCCTTATGGATTGTCCAGGCTCGTGCCTCTTTGGGACCTGCAGTGAGATATGTTTGCAAGCCTAAAGTTGTAAATCCAACACGCGCTAGCGTAGCCAAGCCAGGCTCATTTAAGCCAATCGACTGCAATAGTTCGAGCGCTTCCTCATCAGATAACTCCACTAACTCCGATTCAGTCTTCGCATCGAGGAAAATTGCCTCAGCTGGGGCCACTAGCGCTGACAATTTCGCACGAAGTGCAGGATCGCTCAATTCAGCGGCATCAACATTGAAGACATAGAGAAATGGCTTAGCGGTCAACAAATGTAAATCTGCGAGCGCTGATAAATCTGCGCCACTGCTAGAAAGTGGTTTGCCAGATGAGAGCGCGGCTTCTGCCGCTTTCAACGCTTCAAATTGAATTGCCTTCTCTTTGCTCAGGCGCGCCTCTTTCTCAATGCGTGGCGCAGCTTTCTCAATTGTTTGTAAATCAGCGAGTGCAAGTTCGGTATTAATTGTTTCCATATCACTTGCTGGATCTACGCGACCATCGACATGCACCACATCGCCATCGGTGAAGACGCGAATAACTTGGCAGATCGCATCTGATTCACGAATCGTGGCAAGAAATTTATTTCCAAGGCCGGCACCCTCTGATGCGCCCTTCACAATTCCAGCAATATCTACAAAGGAGACGCTCGCCGGAATAATGGTTTCGGAGCCAAATATTTTTGCCAGAACTCCCAGGCGCGGATCCGGAACTCCAACTACACCGACATTGGGTTCGATAGTGGCGAAGGGATAGTTGGCGGCCAGAACATTGTTCTTGGTCAGCGCATTAAACAGGGTCGACTTACCCACATTTGGTAGCCCGACGATTCCAATTGATAGTCCCACGAGGAGTAGAGCCTACGGGGCTTTGTCGCCGGTTAATGCCACGATTGCCCTATGTCAGAGAGCACAACAACCCCACAGGCGCGAGTAAGCATTAGCGGACCCGGATTAACAAAGCCCGGAATTGTCGTTCTGCAATCACTACTCATCGCCCTCTTCGCATTTCTGGAAATTCTGATTCGCCATGGCGTCGGCATTCTCACCGACATCGCACTCCTTCTTGCAGTGGTGGGCGGAATTCGCCTCGGCCGAAAAGGAACGCAGTACGTCACTGCAGTTACTCCACCTATCGCATTTGCAGTTGTGGTCTTTGCAATATTGCTGCTACTCGATGGAATTCACATCACTCGCCTTGGTTTAGATTTTCTCAGCGCTCTCTCTAGCGCTGCTCCCTACCTACTTCTCAGCGCAATTATTGGTTGGGCGCAGTACTTTCGTACCCGTTAATTAATTCCTGCTGAGCGCAAATCTTTGCGCAGCTCAGGTGGAATCGCAAAGAGTAAGTGCTCTTCAGTTGCAGTCACCGTTTCAACATCGGTATAACCATTATCGGCTAGTAGCGCTAACAAATCCGTCACTAAAATTTCCGGAACTGATGCGCCACTAGAGACGCCAATTGTTTCTACTCCTACAAACCACGCTGGATCTACTTCATCGGCGTAGTCAACTAAGTAGGCGTTAGGTGTTCCATATTCTTTCGAAACTTCCACTAAGCGCACTGAGTTTGAGGAGTTCTTCGACCCCACCACAATTACTAAGTCAGCCCGCGGTGCAATCTCTTTAATCGCAACTTGGCGATTCTGGGTTGCATAACAAATGTCATCACTAGGAGGATCTTGCAGCTCAGGAAAGCGCGAGCGCAAAATCGCTACGGTCTCCAGCGCTTCATCCACACTCAAAGTGGTCTGCGAGAGCCAAGCCAACTTCTTGCCTTCTGGAACTTGTACTGTGCGTGCGCCATCAAGGCCATCAACTAATTGCACATTACCCACTGCTTCACCAGCAGTGCCTTCAACTTCTTCGTGGCCTTCGTGGCCAATCAATAAAATATGAT
>JBAXNY010000040.1:0-9061 GCA_037133535.1 Actinomycetes bacterium | reverse complement strand
GCGCGAGAGTGTGGAATTATCCTGGCAGATACGAAATTTGAATTTGGTCTCGATGACTCTGGCGCAATTGTTTTAGGAGATGAAGCGCTCACACCAGATTCATCACGCTTCTGGCCAGCCGATACCTGGAGCGCTGGTGTGGCTCAAGCCTCTTTCGACAAACAATATCTTCGTGATTATTTGATTTCCTCAGGATGGGATCGTGAATCGCCACCACCTGCCTTGCCCGATGAAGTTGTTGCAAAAACTCGAGGACGCTATCTCGATGCTTACTCGCGCATAACTGGAAAAGATTTCATTACCGCATAGATTTAGCCCGTAACCCAATGCTTGAGTAAGGAGCACTAGATGGCCAAGATCGTTGTAGAGGTAATGCTCAAGCCAGAAATCTTGGATCCACAAGGTAAAGCAGTGGCCAGCGCACTGCCACGGCTAGGTTTCACATTCGCAACATCAGTGCGCCAAGGAAAGCGCTTTGAAATTGAAGTCGCGGGCGACCCAACTCCTGCGCAATTAGCTGAAGTTGAAAAAGCGGTAGGCACGTTGCTGGCAAATCCAGTTATTGAAAATTACACCGTGAAAGTTGAGAAGTAATGCGCGTTGGTGTCGTAACTTTTCCTGGCACACTCGATGATCGCGATGCAGCGCGTGCTGTAGTTGCTGCGGGTGGGCAAGCTATTTCGCTCTGGCATAACGATGCTGATTTAAAGAGCGTGGATGCTGTTGTTCTGCCTGGTGGTTTCTCCTACGGTGATTACCTGCGATGCGGCGCAATTTCGCGCTTTGCCCCAGTAATGAAAAGCATTATCGACCGAGCCGAAGGTGGCATGCCTCTGCTTGGAATTTGCAATGGTTTTCAAGTTCTCTGCGAAGCCCATCTATTACCTGGTGCGCTTACTCGCAATCACGAACTTCACTTTCTCTGCCGCGATCAAGTAATTAAAATTGAAAATAACAATTCGAGTTGGACATCGAATTATGAAATTGGCCAAGAAATTTTGATTCCACTAAAAAATGGTGAAGGTTCATTCCAATGTGACGATGCCACACTTGCCCAATTAGAAGGCGAAAATCGAATCATCGCCCGGTATGTTGGGGAAAATCCCAATGGCTCTCGCAATCTCATTGCTGGAATTACCAATGCGCGTGGAAACATTGTGGGACTTATGCCGCACCCCGAACACGCAATCGATCCATTAACTGGACCAAGTAGCGATGGCCTCGCCTTCTTTACCAGTGTTTTGAAAGCTGCGGTGAATTCTTAAATGGCACTCGATACTGTCGCCAATGCGGCAAAAGGCGCAGATCAAGTGCAACCATTCGCCGAACTCGGTTTAAAGAGCGATGAGTATCAACGCATAAAAGAGATCCTTGGCCGCCGTCCGACATCGAGTGAGTTAGCGATGTACTCGGTGATGTGGTCAGAGCATTGTTCATACAAATCTTCTAAAGTGCATTTGCGTCAATTCGGCACGAAGGCACCAAAGTCCGATGCGTTATTAGTTGGAATAGGCGAGAATGCTGGTGTAGTTGGCATTGGCCAGGGCTACGCAGTTACTTTTAAAATTGAATCGCATAATCACCCATCATTTATCGAGCCCTATCAAGGCGCTGCAACTGGTGTTGGCGGAATTGTGCGCGATATCCTCACGATGGGTGCTCGTCCAATTGCCGTTATGGATCCGCTGCGATTTGGCGCAGCAGATGCACCCGATACTCGTCGCGTCTTGCCAGGAATTGTTGCCGGTATTGGTGGATACGGAAATTGCCTGGGCTTGCCCAACATCGGTGGCGAAATAGTTTTTGATGAGACTTATGCTGGAAATCCACTAGTTAATGCGCTCTGTGTTGGTGTGATGAAAGTTGAAGATATTAAATTAGCGAAGGCATCGGGTGCTGGAAATTTAGTTGTCCTCTTTGGTGCCACAACTGGTGGCGATGGCATTGGCGGAGTTTCGGTATTAGCAAGTGAGACCTTTGCTTCAACTGGCCCAACAAAGCGTCCGGCAGTGCAAGTGGGAGATCCATTTACTGAAAAAGTTTTAATTGAATGCTCGCTCGAAATTTTCGCTGAAGATCTCGTTATTGGCATTCAAGATCTTGGCGGCGCTGGTCTTTCTTGCGCTACAAGTGAACTCGCATCAGCTGGCACCGGTGGCATGAAGATCCAACTCGACAAAGTTCCACTGCGCGATCCCAGCTTGTCACCAGAGGAAATTTTGATGTCGGAATCCCAAGAGCGCATGTGCGCAATTGTGGCACCCGAAAAGATTGCTCGTTTCTTAGAGATTTGCGAAAAGTGGGATGTCACTGTGACGGTAATTGGTGAAGTCACCGATGGCGATCGACTACTGATCACTTGGAACGATGAATTAATTGTTGATGTGCCACCGCGCACTGTTGCACATGAGGGCCCAGTTTATGAGCGCCCCTTTGCTGAGCCTTCCTACATTGCGCAGAGTAAGACAATGAAGAGTGAAGTTCCCCAAGCAAATAGCGCTTCAGAAATATCTGCTGCAATTCTTAAACTTGTTGCATCACCAAATATGGCCGATAAAAGTTGGGTGACTTCGCAATACGATAAATATGTTCAGGGAAATACCATTCAAGCCCAGCCCGATGATTCGGGAATGGTGCGAGTTGATGAGAAGAGTTTCCTTGGCGTTGCAATTTCTACCGATGCCAATGCGCGCTGGTCTTATTTAGATCCTTACGAAGGTGCAAAATTGGCACTTGCCGAAGCCGCGCGCAACATCGCAACAGCAGGTGCAACGCCACTTGCGGTGACTAATTGCTTGAATTTTGGCTCACCAGAAGATCCAGGTGTGATGTGGCAATTTGAACGCACTGTTACAGGTCTGGCCGATGCTTGTTTAGAGATGTCACTTCCAGTCACCGGTGGCAACGTCTCTTTCTATAATCAGACTGGGAGCGTAGCAATTCTTCCCACACCAATTATCGGAGTGCTCGGAGTTATCCAAGATGTTCGAAAGCGCACGCCGATGGGAATTAACGAGAGTGGCTTAGAACTCTTCCTTATCGGTGAGACCGCCGCAGATTTCGCTGCAAGTGAGTGGGCGCATATTCATGGCATCAAAGGTGGCGTGCCACCGCGTGCTGAGCTACAGCGCGAAATGCGTCTCATTGAATTGCTCCTAGCCGCTAATCAGAAGTCACTTTTTGCCGCAGCTCATGATTTAAGTCAAGGTGGATTGGCAATAACAATTGCCGAAATGGTCTTGCGCCATAAGATCGGTGCAAAACTGAATTTAACTGGCGACATTACCCAATGGCTCTTTAGTGAAACACCTGGCCGAGTTGTTGTTGCAATCAAGCCAAGTTCCGTGAAAGAACTTGAAGCCCTTGCACAAACTCACAAAATTTCGTTGGCAAAAATTGGCACCACAGGTGGCGATACGTTGAAAATTAACGATGCAACTATTTCATTGTCAGAATTAAGCGCAGCACATACCGCAACTATTCCTGCACTATTTGGTTAGCAATGCGCGATCCTGAAATCTTGCGTGAAGTAAAGCGCACACTTGCGCACTTAGCGGAGATCGCACCAGGCAGCGCAGTCGAAGTTCGCATTCCACCATACGGTGCAATTCAATGTGGCGAAGGTCCGCGTCATACTCGCGGTACACCTGCAAATGTCATAGAGATGAGCGCAGATACTTGGTTGGCCCTGGCCAATGGAGAAATCGATTGGGCGGCTGCGCTTACTTCTGGCGCTATCTCTGCCTCAGGAACTCGCGCCGATCTTTCGCAATATTTGCCGCTGCAAGGAAATATCTCAGGAGTCAATAGGATTGCGCCATGACCCGTCGCCCGGATGGAAAGCTCACACATGAGTTATACCCAGGTGAAAAAGGACCGCAAGATGCCTGCGGAATTTTTGGAGTATGGGCACCAGGCGAAGAAGTAGCAAAGTTAACTTTTTACGGCCTGTATGCGCTGCAACATCGCGGCCAAGAATCTGCTGGTATCGCTACTAGCACTGGTGAGCGCATTACGGTTTACAAAGATATGGGTTTAGTTTCACAAGTATTTACTGAAGCAGATCTGGCAACACTCGTTGGTGAATTAGCAATTGGTCACTGCCGCTACTCAACAACTGGTTCGAGCAATTGGGTGAATGCGCAACCAACACTGCGTCCGACCAAGTACGGGACATTAGCGCTGGCACATAATGGCAATCTCACAAACACTGGTGAATTAGCACTTGCTCTTGAGAAATTAGAAACTGAGAAGGAAACAAAAGAGCGCGGCGCAACAACAGATACCGAATTGATGACGGCACTTATTGCTGCCCAAGATGAGAACAATGTGGAAGCAAGTGCCATCGCAGTAATGCCGATGTTGGAGGGCGCATTCTCACTTGTCTTTATGGATGAAACCACTCTTTATGCTGCGCGCGATCGTCATGGTGTTCGCCCGCTGGTAATTGGCAAGCTAGAGCGCGGTTGGGTTGTTGCATCAGAGACGGCAGCGCTCGACATCGTTGGTGCATCTTTTGTACGCGAAGTCGAGCCTGGTGAATTTATCGCAATCGATGAGAACGGTATGCGCAGCAAGCGTTGGGCAACATCTGATCCCAAAGGTTGTCTCTTTGAATATGTCTATCTTGCTCGCCCTGACACTGCTATTGCGGGGCGCGGAATTCATGCAACGCGCGTCGCAATTGGTCAGCAGTTGGCAAAGGAAGCGCCAACAGTTGCCGATTTAGTAATTCCAGTTCCAGAATCTGGTACTCCGGCTGCAATTGGTTATGCAAAGGAATCTGGAATTCCTTACGGTGCGGGCCTAGTTAAAAATGCTTACGTCGGCCGCACCTTTATTCAACCAAGTCAGACTATTCGCCAACTTGGTATTCGCCTCAAGCTCAATCCACTTCGGGAAATTATTGAAGGAAAACGAATTGTGGTGGTCGATGATTCGATTGTGCGCGGAAATACCCAGCGCGCGATTGTTCGAATGTTGCGCGAGGCAGGTGCGCTAGAAATTCACGTACGCATCTCTAGTCCACCAGTGAAGTGGCCTTGTTTCTACGGTATTGATTTTGCATCTCGGGCCGAACTTATTGCCAATGGATTAGAGATTGAAGAGATACGTCGCAGTATCGGTGCCGATTCATTGAGTTATGTATCCCTTGAAGGCTTGATCGGTGCAACACAAATCGCGGCCGATAATCTCTGTCAGGCCTGCTTCACCGGCGAATACCCGATTGCGGTTCCGCACGATCTCTCCGAAGGCAAGATGCGTTTGGAGATCACACCTGTTCAAGGATCGCATTCATGAGTAATTACGCCGAAGCTGGCGTAGACATTGATGCCGGCGATCGCGCCGTTGAATTAATAAAAGCATCGATTGCTCGTACCAATCGCCCTGAAGTTGTCGGCAGCATTGGTGGCTTTGCTGGGCTCTTTGATGCGAGCAAATTAAAAACAATGCAGAAGCCATTACTTGCATCGTCAACTGATGGCGTTGGCACAAAGACTGAGATTGCCCGGCGCATGGGAATTTATGACACCATTGGTGAAGATCTCGTTGCAATGGTGGTTGATGATTTAGTGGTCTGTGGCGCCGAACCGCTCTTTATGACTGATTACATTGCTGTGGGCAAAGTTATTCCAGAGCGTATCGCCGACATTGTTAAGGGAATTGCTCGTGGTTGCGAGAAGGCAAATACTGCACTCATTGGTGGCGAAACAGCAGAACACCCCGGGCTTCTTGGGATTGATGAATTCGACATTGCAGGTGCGGCAACTGGTGTCGTTGATGAACCCAATCAGCTAGGTAGCCATCGCGTGAAAAGTGGCGATTTAATCATCGCAATGCCTTCTAGTGGTTTTCACGCCAATGGCTATTCACTCATTCGCCACATAATTGAAAATAAGAAATTGAGTTTAGATGCGTCGGTAACTCAACTAAATAAAACTTTAGGTGAAGTTCTTCTGACACCAACTGAGATTTACACTCTTGATTGCCTTGCACTGATGAACGTTCTCAAAACAAATTTGCGCACCTTCGTTCACATTACTGGTGGCGGAATTGCAGATAACACCGCTCGTGTTATTCCAGATGGCCTGAGTGCAATTTACGATCGCACTACTTGGCAATTGCCAGTGGAGATGGTATTCATGGCCGAAGTTGGCCAGGTGCCACAGAGCGACATGGAGCGAACCTGGAATTGTGGAATTGGCATGTCAGCAATAGTTGGAGCCGACGTTGCAGATCTAACTCTAAAATCTTTAGCAGCTCGCGGCATGAAAGCTTGGGTTGCAGGCGAAGTTACAACGCAAAGTGGCAAGGACCGTTCATACTTAACGGGAACTTATAAGGGGTAACCGATGGCAAAATCAAAGAAGTATAAAAATCGTCCAGTATCAAGCCAGCGCCCCAAAGCAGCCCGGAATCTCTACATTCTCGCGTTTTTAGTCTTCGCCGTAAAAATAATTGTGATGTTGAACATTCCACATGGTGGTTGGTATGGCGCCGATGGCGAGAACTACACCAGCGGTACCGATGGCTTACTCAACGATGGCTTGTTCTCCAAGAAATCAATTCTCAATTACTGGCCAGCGGGTTATCCGATTCTCCTGTGGATCCTTGCGAAAATTTCAATCACCAATCTCTTTTTCTTACTCTCATTTTTTCAGACCATTCTCTATAGCCTGGCAGTTGCTTTATTTGTCGAGCAGGTCCGCCGCACTCGTTTAGGTTTTCTTGCGTGGTGGTTGGCAATTTTTCTCTATCTCAATCCCACGCTCTCGCTGAGTTCCTTTGCCGTAGGTTATGAATCACTTGTTGCATCTTGCATGTTGGCCAGCGTTGCTTTGATTATTCGCTATAAATTAAAACCAAGTGCCAAGGAACTCAAACTCACTGTTCTCTGGGTTGGATTGCTGCAAAGTCTGTCAGCATTTGTTCAACCCCGTGGATTACTCATGGGCTTTTTTATCTTTCTTATTTGGGGCATTTATCTCAATTCACGCAAGACACTTGCTGCAGTTCTTATCGCTGGGTGCGCAGTGATGGCGGTACTGCCGATCGGCTTAGTTATTCGAAATGTTAAAGCTGTAAATATGGCAACTATTTCTACAAACCTTGGCGTCACCATGAACATCGGAGCCGGCGATCACGCAACTGGCGCCTATGCATCTGAGCGAAACAAAAATTGGGGCGTTAACTGCCCGCCAACTCCACCTGCCACATCAGTGAGTGATTCGCAGAAAGTTCAATGCGTAGTGAAGTGGTATCTCACTCACCCAGTGAAATCTGCCTCATTAATTCTCCATAAGTCGCTTTACTACTGGACGCCATGGTCTGGTCCAGTTGCCGAAGGCACAATGAATCGCAATCCATGGCTCAAAATCAATCCACTCATGAACATTTCAAAGTCATCCAAGACTGGCGCCAACCTTGTATACGGCACCTTTGGAAAGATCATCAGCTGGCTTTGGCTCCTTGGCGGACTTGTGCTCTTTGGCTACGGTTTCCGCGCACTCTGGCGCCTAGGCGGCATAGAGCGACAGCTCGCCCTCCTCACCGCTACACCCGTGCTCCTGGGCATGCTCACCGCAGCTGCCACCATCGGCGACCACCGCTTCCGCCTGCCGACCTTAGGGCTGAGCCTCTTCCTCCAAGTGGCTGGAATCATGGCACTTCTCCGCAGATTCCCAGCCCCGGCTTTGGAAGGCAAACCCCAGGCGCGATAACCTACCCACCTGTTAGAAAACATTGGGAGTAAGGAGCTCACGCCATGGGACGCGGTCGAGCAAAAGCCAAACAAACCAAAGTAGCTCGCGATTTGAAATACAACTCACAAGAGATGGATCTCGATCGTTTAGCAAAAGAACTTCACGGCGAGGTCGACAATTCGCAGAATCGCGATGAAGATGACCCCTTTGCTGAGGGCAATTACATTCCACGCGCGTAACACGGTGAATTAATGTCACAACCCACACCGTATGTTGCAAGTCTTCGAGTCTTCGAACCATTAGCTGCATTTGATCCTGCCGATCAACTTCGTTGGCAGGCAATTGCAGTCAATGACAATTCACGCGACTCCGAACAGAGGGCTGCACTTCGTCGCGCAATTGCGCCAGCACCTACTGGGCTGACACCCGATGGCGCACACATTCTTGATATCGATGGCGCTCGCTATGTCTGTCCGTGGTCCACTGCAACTCGCTGTTGGGCAGCGCTAGAAGATTTCCGTGAAACTCTTCCCACTTCGGTTTCTATTTATTTTCTTCCGGTAGAAATCGAAGATGCGATTGCGCAAGGTTCGCAATTTCTCGATGATCGCATTCCCCACATTTTGACTGAGACGTGGATTGTTCCGCCTCGTTGGTTCTCACTCTTTATCCCTAATGAACGTGTACGTGGCCATAATGACAACGGCGCATTTACAGTTCTGCGAACTTCAATTGCACAAGCCAAGATGCGTTGCGAGATGGCACATACTGCGGTGAGCAGTGCATTTGGTGATGGCCCAGTTGCTGCTGAAATTGAAGACCTCGCTGATTGGCTCGATGCATTCCATCCGCAATCTATGGTCGAACTCGATTACGGCGGGCTTGCTACTTATTTAGAGAGCGCACTTGTTGCAGAGGGCGAAGCAGGGTTAGAAGGAGATACATCGGTCGAAGATGTTTTGAGTTCGATTGCTGGATTGGCATCGGGTGATGGCGCACTTGCTGGGCGTGGTTATGAGCGCTTAGTGACGCGTTGGCGAAGGGTTGCCGCCTTCGAACAAGCCATGTAAGTTTCCCAAAGTGGTCGCAATCGGACATTATCGTCGCGGCCAGTTGAAGGGAGTCATCGCATGAATCGCCTGCCTGACTCTGAAAATCTGCTTACTCCCACAGAAGTTGCCGCGCTCTTTCACGTCAACGCCAAGACAGTTACTCGCTGGGCCAATGAAGGAAAACTTACCTCTATTCGCACACTCGGTGGCCATCGTCGCTATCGCGAATCTGAAGTTTTAAAGCTCCGCAACTCAGGTGGCAAGAGTGAATAGAAAAGTTGAAGTCGATCAACTTCTCACTCCGGG
>JBAXNY010000039.1:0-9154 GCA_037133535.1 Actinomycetes bacterium | reverse complement strand
TTATCGTTCATGACCTTCATGTCGCCACCTTGCACGCGCACCTTGGCGTAGCTCAGCGCATTTTGGTAACCAGTTGAAAGAGTTGAAATTGCTTTGGTGCCCACCATCATGCGCGCGAATTCAATAATTTTAAACATCTGGCGAATGCCATCATGAACTTCACCGAGGAGATATCCCACTGCTGGTTCGTTCTCGCCCATATTCATTTCGCAAGTTGACGATGCATTTAGACCCATCTTGTGTTCGACCTTGGTGGCATAAATTCCATTGCGCTTACCAGGCTCGCCAGTCTCCCAATCAAAATGATATTTAGGAACAAGGAAGAGACTCAAACCCTTTGTGCCAGGTCCGCCACCTTCGCGTCGAGCTAAAACATAGTGAAGAATATTCTCATTGAGATTGCTCTCACCCGATGTAATAAAGCGCTTAGTACCGGTGAGGTGCCATGTGCCATCACTTTGTTGCACCGCTTTGGAACGACCAGCACCGACATCGCTACCTGCATCTGGTTCGGTGAGCATCATTGTGGTGCCCCAGTCGCGCTCAACAATATGTTTCGCAATTTTTTTCTGCTCATCAGTGCCGAGTTGCCAGATCACTTGTGCAAATGAGGCAGAGGATCCATAAATATGAATTGCAGGGTTTGCACCAAGAACCATTTCAGCAATTGCCCAACGCACTGAAGATGGAATCAGAGTGCCACCTAAGCCAACTGGTGCGTCAATGCGCCACCATTCATTATCAATGTAGGCGCGGTAAGACTTAACAAATGAGGCGGGAAGCGTTGCTTCACCAGTTGCTGGATTAAATTTCACACCTTCTCGATCGCCATCAACGAAAGATGCAGCTAAATCATTTTCGGCAAGGCGCTTGATCTCTTCGAGCATTCCCATAACAGTGTCGCGATCGAGTTCGCTGTAAATCGATTTCCCTAAAACGCTTTCGCGCTCGAGGAGATCAAAGAGGCAGAACTCGATATCCCGTAGGTTTGCTATGTAATGGCCCATGGCTTTATTTTGCTACTGGTCAGTAACTTATGCAAATTGAGCGTGGCGCGGCAGGTTAGGCATCGCAGCGAAAGAGAGGGTAAGGTCACCGATCGTGCTGCTCAGTGATCGCGATATTCGCTCCGAAATAAGCTCCGGCCGGGTTCAAGTCGAACCCTTCGAGCCAGGAATGATCCAACCCTCCAGCGTTGATGTTCGCCTTGATCGCTTCTTCCGTGTCTTTGAAAATCATAAGTACTCAGTAATCGATCCATCAATCGAACAATCAGAACTCACTCGTGAAGTAGAAGTAGCCGATGATGAATTCTTTATCTTGCATCCTGGTGAATTCGTTCTTGCTAGCACTTACGAGGTAATTACTCTTCCCGATGACATCGCCGGGCGCCTGGAAGGAAAATCTTCGCTAGGTCGCCTTGGCTTACTGACTCACTCCACTGCAGGTTTTATCGATCCAGGTTTTTCTGGCCACATCACTTTAGAGCTCTCCAACGTGGCTAACTTGCCAGTCAAACTCTTTCCTGGAATGAAGATCGGTCAACTCTGCTTGATCAAACTATCTTCCCCTGCAGAGCACCCTTACGGATCTGCGCAGTATGGTTCGCGCTACCAAGGCCAGCGTGGCCCAACACCTTCACGCTCGTGGCTCAACTTTCACAAATCAAAAACACAGTAATTTCACAGAGATCGAAAGTAGATTACTCACATGAAAACTATCTTGGTCGTTGTAGCACTCCTCGTACTTCTTGCTCTAATTTTTGTTGCGCAGTACAACCGCCTAGTGCGACTCAATGTTTCAGTCGATGAAGCATTCGCTCAGATCGAAGTACAGCTCAAGCGTCGCGCTGATTTAATTCCTAATTTAGTTGAAGTTGTTAAAGGCTATGCAGCACATGAAAAAGATACCTTTGAGAAGGTAGTCAATGCCCGTGCCAAAGCCACAACTGCAACAACTGTTGCCGATGTTGCCGCAGCAGATGGCGCAATGACTCAAGCACTTCGTGGGCTTCTTGCAGTTGCCGAAGGCTATCCAGATCTCAAAGCCTCAGCTAATTTCTTAAACTTGCAAGATGAATTATCTGGCACAGAGAATAAAGTTTCATTTGCGCGCCAGTTTTATAATGACAATGTGCGCTCGCTCAATACCGCTGTAAAAACTATCCCTACTAGCTTTTTCGCACCACTTGCAAAGGTAAGTGCACGCGAATTCTACGAAGTGGAAGATCCAGCATCGCGCCAAGCGCCAACCGTAAAGTTTTAAAACGCATAGATGAGTAATTTTCGCACCCTGCAGTCAGCAAATAAGCGTAAGACTTTCCTCTTGCTCGCCGTTATGGGTGCGCTTGTCTGGGTTGTAGTTTTCGCCGCACTTACATATGCCGGACAGAGCACAGCGGGAATTGTTCCGATCGCAGTGGGTTTAGCGCTGATTTCAGTGTGGGGTTCCTATTACGCATCTGATTCACTAGTGCTGCGCATGACCGGTGCGCGCCAAATAGCTGAGAGTGATAATCCAAAGTTATTTGCCGTTATTCATGAGGTTGTTATTGCAAGTGGCCTGCCAATGCCTAAGGTTGCAGTCGTTGAAGATTCTGCACCGAATGCATTTGCAACAGGTAGAAACCCAGAACATGCGCTCATCGCATTTACTACCGGTTTACTCGATGTCATGGAGCGCGATGAACTGCAAGGAGTTATTGCACACGAACTCTCCCATGTAGCAAATCGGGACACTTTAGTTTCTGCTGTTGCTGCAACAACTGCTGGAGCAATCGCAATCTTGAGTGATTTCATTATGAGGATGATGTGGTTTGGTGGGCGCCGAGATCGTGAGAGCAATAGCAATCCACTGCTCTTAGTTTTCTCACTTCTAGTATTAATTTTGGCGCCAATTGCATCAGTGCTCTTGAAGTCAGCTATCTCGCGCAAGCGTGAATCATTAGCTGATGCAACTGCGGTTCAATTTACTCGTAACCCAACTGGCCTGCGCAAAGCACTAGAAGTGCTTGCGGCAGATTCCACCGTTGTGCAACAGCGCTCCAATGCAGTCGCGCATATCTGGATTGAATCCCCACTTGATGGTGGAAATATTTCTCGCCTCTTTGCTACTCATCCACCGATTCAAGAGCGCATTGAAACGTTGCGCGCGATGGAATCCTTAAGTTAAATTCCAGTAGGAAAGAACAAGGTAAAGGTTGTGCCTTGGCCAAGTTCTGATGCAACACTAACCTTGCCGTTATGGGCATTCATTACCGAATCAACGATAGATAAGCCCAGACCGCTGCCCTGTTGTCCCGTGCGTTGACGAGAGGGATCTGCACGGTAGAAACGTTCAAAAATACGTCCTTGTGCCTCTTGGGAGAGACCCGGTCCATCATCTGCCACATCGATTGTGATTCCATTCTCAACTGTTTTACCTGTAACGGTGATCTTTGTTCCAGCTGGAGTATGCACTCGTGCATTTGCTAGGAGATTTGCCAGCACTTGATGGAGGCGATCGCTATCGCCAGTAACCATGAGCGCAGTATCTGGCAATGAAATTTCGATTGAATGCTCAGGCCCTGCAGCACGTGCTGATTCAACAACTTCCACAACGACTGAATTGAGATTAACTGGCAACTTTGCAATCTCTGGTGATTGATCCATGCGCGCTAATAGCAAGAGATCTTCAACGAGTGAACTCATACGAATTGATTCTTTCTCAATTCGTCCCAGCAATTCACTTGTTGCTACTTCACCTTGAACTGCACCTTGGCGATGTAATTCGGCGAAGCCGCGAATTGCAGTGAGTGGCGTACGTAATTCATGACTGGCATCGGCAACAAAGCGGCGCAACCGATTCTCACTAGTTGTGCGTGCATTAAATGCCTCCTCAATCCTAGTAAGCATCTGGTTAAGACTAGAAACTAATTTTCCAACTTCGGTATTGGGTTTTGCAATTGGCATACGCGCTGATAAGTCACCCGCTGCGATTGCTTGTGCAGTATCTTCAACTGCAGCTAGCGGCCGCAGCCCAAGATCTATAACTTTTCGAGAAGCAAAGCCAATAATAAGTAGTGCAATTAAACCAATAAAGATGAAGAAGAATTGCAATTTCTGCGTTACTTGATCGACGCTCTCTAGAGATTGTGCAACAACCACACTTCCTACTGAGGATGGAAGCACTCGTGCCAATACTCGAAATTCCGAACCAGGTGTCTCAATAGTAAATGGCTGATTCTTTTTCTGAGAAACAAATGAGGGCGTGAAACCGGTGAGGAAATCTGCAATCTGTTGTGTCGCTAAATCTCCACCGACTGCACCAATAATTGTTCCTGATTGATCCAGCAGCGTTACCGAAATTTCAGTAGGAACGCGACCAAAGGGGCGCAAGGGCTGCGCAGTACGGCGTGGATCTCCCTCTTCCTCAGATTCTGCTTGAATTCCGGCGCGATCTAATCGCAATACTGAGCCACCTGCGATGCCGCTTAATTGAGTATCAACTTGATCGACTAAGTAGGAGCGAAGCGCACTGCGAGCTGCAATGTCAGATGCGGTAAATCCGAGTGCCGAAAGTATGAGAACACCGACGACAAGTCGGTTACGTAAACTTACCTGTGCGAGCGGGCTACGAATGCGGGAAAGAAGCGAACTCATCTGCCAAGGTTACTCACTTTGCAGGGATACGAAGGCGATATCCAAAACCACGCACAGTATGAATTAGTGGCGGCTCAAAGGTATCGATCTTCTTGCGCAAGTAAGAGATGTAAGTTTCGACGATTCCTGGATCAAAGTTGTAATTCCAGACATAATCAAGGATCTGATCTTTTGACACAACGCGATCAGCATTAATCATGAGATAGCGCAACATACGAAATTCAGTCTTTGAGAGTGAAATTAATTGACCAGCACGATGTACTTCGCTAGTTGCCTCATTGAGTTCGAGATCGGCAAAGCGCAATTTCTCATCATCGGCCACAATATCAATTGCACCGGTACGGCGCAGAAGTGCACGCACCCGGGCAACTAACTCTTCCAAGCTAAATGGCTTAGTCATGTAATCATCGCCGCCGATAGTCAGGCCTTCGACCTTGTCATCCATCGCATCTTTTGCAGTGAGAAAGAGAATGCCGACAGTTGAACCAGATTGGCGAAGCTTTTCGCAGACTTCATTACCGCTGAGGTCAGGAAGCATTACATCGAGAACGAGAGCATGCGGATTAAATTCCTCAGCCATTGATAGCGCTTCAGCACCTGTTGCAGCAGTTCGTACATCGAAGCCAAAGAACTTCAAGCTGGTGGAAATAAGATCACTAATACTCTTCTCGTCATCAACAACGAGAATTCGATAGACCGTCTTTGCCTGCTTCGGATCCACAGTTCGCTCTTTTACACTCTCCATAGGTTTCACCTCTGATCCTCAGGATTCTCCTCCTGACTGGGAGATCACTGTGAATAGCCCCCATTTAGGCTCCGAAGTATTCTGCTTTACGCGGGCTTTACCGATCGCAAGAGTGCCTGCGCTACATCGAGCACTTCAATATCGCTCTCACGCCCCTTCACTCCATCGCCCACCATCACGCGACAGAAGGGACAGGCAACGGCAATCTCTTGCGCACCGGTAGCAATAGCTTCATCGACTCGATTGAGATTGATGCGCGTACCAAGTGTTTCTTCCATCCACATTCGCCCACCACCTGCGCCGCAGCAGAAAGATCGCTCTTGATTACGCGGCATCTCAGTGACTTCAATTCCGCTTGCCTTGAGCAATTCACGGGGTGGTGCATAAATTTGATTGTGACGGCCAAGATAACAAGGATCGTGATAAGTCAAAGTTTTGGAACTTGTAGTGATTGGTTTCAATTTTCCATCACGAACTAATTGGTTGAGTAATTGAGTGTGATGCACCATCTCTAATTCAAAGCCACTCTGTTTGTAATCGCGGCCAATTGTTGTGAAGCAATGAGGACAAGTAACTACGACTCTCTTCTTACCTTTACTTGCTTCACGTGCAGAAAATACTTCAGTCAGTGTTTCGATATTTTCTTTCGCGAGAATTTGATAGAGAAATTCATTGCCAGCCCGACGTGCCGGATCTCCGGTACAAGTCTCACGTTTGCCTAATACGGCAAAACTCACACCCGAAATGTAGAGCAACTCTGCAACAGCCTTTGTGGTCTTCTTGGCACGGTCCTCAAATGCACCAGCGCAACCAACCCAGAAGAGATATTCGATGTCATCTGGTAATACATCTTCAACCACTTGAACTGGAAAATCACACTCAGCAATCCACGCATTGCGATCTGTTCGATTGGCACCCCAAGGATTTCCAGTCTTCTCTAAATTACGGAATGTGCCACCGAGTTCAGTAGGAAACTCTGATTCCACTAAAACTTGAAAGCGACGCATGTTAACAATGTGATCGACATGTTCGATGTCAACGGGACATTCATTAACGCAGGCACCGCACGTTGTACAGGACCAGAGAACGTCGAGTGAGATTGGTGAATTATCGCCAACGATTAACTCATTCTCGACAACTTTTGCTAATGCGTGATCGCGCATAGCCATAATCAATAGCTTGGGAGAGAGCGGTTTTTCAGTGTGCCAGGCTGGGCATTGCGATTGGCAGCGCCCACACTCGGTACAACTTGTCATGTCGAGCAGACCCTTCCAAGAAATGTCTGCACGAGTACCAAGACCAAAGACATCATCTTCTGCTGGATCCTCAAAATTAATTGCCTTGCCATGAGAGAGCATCTCTGGCAATTCACCCAGTGATGGCGTTCCATCGGCATGGCGCTTGTAATAGATATTAAAGAAGGCCAAGAAGCGGTGCCAAGCAACTCCCATATTTAAATTAAGTGCAATAACGATAAACCAGAGCATCGAAAAAAAGATTTTGATTGTCGCAACGATAGAGATCCAGGATTCAATTTGCCCCAGTGAGAGAGACTTGAAACCTGCTGCAATCTGCCAAGTGGTGAAGTAATGCTTATTCCATGCATCGTATGGTGAGAGTGCACCCTCTAGTCCACGCAGTGCAATCACACAGATAACAATGAGAACGATGGTTGCTTCTACGTAATATGCTTTCCAGGAACTTGAGCCATAGAACCGAGATTTACGACCCTTGCGAAAGAGGCGAGTGAATTGGCGAATCCCAATGAGTGCAACGATGCCAATTCCAGTTGCCCATGCGATTAACTCCGTGAAATATTCATAAGGAAACCAATTCCCGATTAATGGGAGGGTAAAGCGAGGATTGGTAACTTGACCGTAAGCGGTGATCAGTGTTCCAAAGAGTGCACCGAATCCAATCATGACAAACCAATGTGCAATTCCAGTTCCAGTGAAGTTCAACATCTTGGTATGACCTAGAACTTCGCCTAACATCTTTCGAAGGCGCAGTGCTGGCTTATCGCTTCGGGTTGGATCAGGTTGACCTTTTTTAAAGATTCCAATCAGGGCACGAACGCGAAGTGCAATTAGGATGAGAGCGATTGCAGTGACTAAATATGCAATAGCCATAAGTGCCAGCGTTTGGTTCATGGGCTAACGGTATTAGTAAATCCGCTTTCTGAGTTCAACCCAATCAATTTCGTTCTGAGGGGTAAAGAGGGCGCCACTTACGCTGCGAGCAATAGCTGCTCTTGCCCCTGCTAAATCAGCGAATTCTCCTGCGGCGATGGCTTGCATTGCGACAT
The DNA here is from genome assembly GCA_037133535.1 of Actinomycetes bacterium. Lineage (GTDB taxonomy): Bacteria > Actinomycetota > Actinomycetes > Nanopelagicales > Nanopelagicaceae > WLQV01. Next base: position 1,464 of record JBAXNY010000039.1, on the reverse strand, counting down.
TTCCCAAGAGCGTAGATTCGGCGGGACCGGCCGAAACGATTTTGCCCATGGCATCGGCGGCCAATTGGTTGAGGTAATTATTCTGTGAGCCGCCACCCAGAATATGTACCTTCTTAATAGAACGGGCAGTGACAGATTCAATCTCTTCCATTGTGACTTGATAGGCCAACGCCAAACTTAAAAAGATAGTGCGAACAAAATCTCCGAGCTCTTGCGGTGCAGGCTGTCCGCTCTCACTGCAATAACGAGCAACTTTGGCTGGCATATCTGCCGGTGTTGCAAAAATTGGATCGTTGGGATTGATGACTGAATTGAAAGTTGATTTGCGAGCAAGTGCAATTAACTCTTCGACCTCATGGGCATGACCACTATCGCGCCACGCGCGTCGACACTCTTCAAAGATCCAAAGGCCGGTGATGTTCTTCAGAACACGGACTGTGTTATCGACGCCAAGCTCATTTGTTAAATTTGCATCGAGCGCTGCCTGATTTGTAAATGGCGTAGCTGACTCGATACCAAGTAGTGACCAAGTACCACTTGATAAATACCCTTCACTTGTCGGATCACTCATCGGCGCACCGGCAACTGCCGATGCGGTGTCATGTGAACCAGTTGCTACAACAGTAATTCCATCTAACTCGCCATGACCTCGAATAACACCGAGCGTTGTTCCTGGCTCGTGTAACTCTGGGAAAATCTGTGGATTTAATTCAAGCATTTCAATGAGATCGAAGTCCCATTGGCGACTATGGCTATTGAGTAGTTGAGTCGTCGATGCATTGGTAATTTCGGTTGTGCGAGAACCAGTGAGTACATTGTTGAGTAAATCAGGTAGCAACAAGAAGATGTCAGCAGCTAAGTAATTAGCATCTTTAGTTGCGGCAGTTAATTGGTAGATCGTGTTGAGTGAAATAAATTGGATTCCAGTTGTGCTGTAAATCCGCTCTCGCCCGATTCGCTCTGGAATATCAGCGAAAGTAGCCACTATTCGAGGGTCGCGATAGGAAACGATTGGCGGTAGGAGAGCATCTGCTTTATCGAGAAAGCCATAGTCAACTGCCCACGCATCAATTGCTAGTGAAGTAACAGGACCGAGTGCGGCAGCTTTCTTAATGCCGTTAAGAGTTTCAGTGACAATTAAATCCCAGTTCCAGCAGACTTTGCCATCACGCTCTACTACTTCATGTGGAAAGCGATGTACCAGGTTGATATCAAATGAGCCACTGCTGGTATCAACTAAGGCAACGCGACCGCTGGTAGCACCAAGATCGACTGCAATGTAGCGCCCCATAATTAACGCAAGAAGGCGGCAGCTACTCCACCATCAACTGGAATGTGAAGTCCAGTTGTGAGTGGTAAATCAGATGAGCAGAGGACAAAGACCGCTGCTGCAATGTGATCAGGCAGAACTTCTCGTTTTAAGATGGTGCGTTGTGCGTAGTACTCGCCGAGTTTCTCTTCCGG
>JBAXNY010000038.1:0-9258 GCA_037133535.1 Actinomycetes bacterium | reverse complement strand
GAGCGTCACGAGTCACGTCGTATTGATAATCAGTTGCGCGGACGTTCTGGTCGTCAAGGCGATCCAGGTGAATCCCGCTTCTATCTCTCCTTGCAAGATGACTTGATGCGTCGCTTCAACTCTGGCCTAGTAGAGCGATTCTTAGGTGCTGCTGGAATTCCAGAAGATGTTCCAATTGAGTCGAAGATGGTGAGCAATGCAATTCGCTCTGCACAGACTCAAGTGGAAGCGCAGAACTTTGAAATTCGTAAGAATGTTTTGAAGTATGACGATGTTCTCAATCGCCAACGTGGCGTTATCTACTCTGAGCGACGCATGGTGCTCGAGGGCGAAGACATCAGCAGCCAAGTAAAGATTTTCTTGCAAGATACTTTGAACGCTTATGTAGTTGCGGCAACATCGACTGGTTATGCCGAAGATTGGGATCTCGAGCAACTCTGGACTGTTCTGGCTGGACTCTTTCCAATCTCATTTACTCTGGCGGAATTAGAGAACGAAGTTGGCGGTCGTAAAGGAATTGACCCAGATTACTTAGCCTCACGAATTATTGATGATGCAATCAAGGCCTATGGAAAGCGCGAAGAAGAACTTGGTGCGGAAATTATGCGCGAGCTAGAGCGCAAAGTTCTCCTCTCGGTACTCGATCGCAAATGGCGTGAACATCTCTACGAGATGGATTACCTACAAGAGGGAATTGGCCTGCGAGCTATGGCGCAGCGCGATCCGCTCGTTGAATATCAACGCGAAGGCTTCGATCTCTTCTCGGCAATGATGGATGGAATTAAGGAAGAGATCGCTGGCTACTTATTTAATGTTGAAGTTACTGTTGAGAGCGAAAGCAAGGAAGTGAAGGCCAAGGGAATTGAAACTCCCAAGTCACCAATTGGTCTGCAGTATTCGGCATCTGACGAGAGCGGGGAAGTTTCCTCCGGTGGCGTATCTCGTAATTCACAATGCCCTTGCGGTTCAGGAAAGAAATACAAGCGCTGTCACGGCGCTGCTTAAATAAGAAAGAGCTCGGTGCAGAGCCAGCGATGATCGACTCCTTCAAAGCGCATCACTAATGAACGAATTCGTGAATTTAATTTCACTGTAACAGTTGCTTCACAGAGTCCATCGAGTGGTTCATTGATGTAGAGCTTGCGCACCTTTCCAATCTCACTCTGGCTCCCAATCTTTCGTTGCAAATCAAGAAGTATTCCGCGATCACACCACCGAAGTAGTTGTTGCGGATGGCGCTTGCCAGCCCAAATTTCCAGGACTGCAATAGAGAATTTTCCGATCCAGCAAGTAAGTTCAGGAAGATCATTGGCCGATGTTGCCTGCGGAAAGCGCTCTGCTTCTTCATCGGCGCGAGTGCGACGAACGAGATAGAGCTTTGGTTTTGGCGCTTGGTACTCATTGCGATCGCTCTCAAAAAGTGCGAGCAACGGGTGGTTCCAAGTTTGGGTATCTTCAGTATATTCGGGTGCGGGAGTAACTGAACGTGGGCGGGCGAATACTTCTTCAAGTGGTTGAGTCATAGCGTGATTCTTAATAACTATTGCGGTGAAGTAATCAGCTTTTAGGAGGATTTCTTACTCATACTTTCGGATGACTGTGGAGCGCTCATCAGAGGCGGGTACCTGCCTTATTTAGATTGCGCCATGATTTCGCGCACCCGCACTCTCCTTGCTATTTCATTACTTCTACTCTCGCTCTTGTCTTCCTTTCTTATTGCCACGTTGAGTAGCCATAAGAGCCAAATCTGGATGGCAACTCATCCACTTCCTGCTGGTCATCGTGTGATCACAAGTGATTTCTCTGCTGCACCGGTCGGATTGCCACGCGGTGCAACCGGTTACATCACCACTCGATATTCATTGCAAGGTTCAGTTACCTTGCGAGCCATCAGGCAGGGCGAGCTGCTCTCAGCCGGGGCCATAACATCAGATCAAGCACGATCGAATTTGGCATCTATTCCCATCTCAGTAAGAGCAAGTGATCTACCAGCAAATATTTCAGTTGGGGAAGAGGTAGATCTGGTGCACACCGGAGATGGTGAGCATCTCGTTATTAAGCCAGAAGTAATTGCAAGTTCGGTCGCAATTGTGGGGCTAGAACGCAAGAGCACAAATTTCTCTGGACAAGTGACTGTGACAATTGCAGTCAATCGATCGAGAACCCTGCCGCTGATCGCCGCTTCAAGTGTCGGACGAATTGTGCTTGTTCGTACTCATGCCTGATCAAATTCTCGAACCTAGATGGCAAATTTGGACTGCAATCGCAAATAGTGATGCTGAGAGTTTTGTGGCAGGGACGCTCCATGAGTATCACTTTGACATCAAATATCGCTGCTTCAACTTTGCAGAACTCTTTGCAAGGATCTCCGTTGAGAGCGAAGCTAATCAATTAATTCTTATTTCTGATGATCTGGTCGACTTCGATCTCGCCGCCATGGAGAGATTAAGAGCCCAGGGACTTCGCACATTACTTCTGAGTAAGAGTGAGCTCGCTAGCAATAGTGATTTGAGAAATAATTCGGTAGAGCTAGTTCGAAGAATTCGAGAGTTGATAAAGAGTCCATCGGCTAGTGATAAAGGTGTGCGTTTTACCCCTAATCCACGGTGCCAAATAATTGGCATCATCTCCCACTCAGGGGGAGTAGGAAGTACGAGCATTGCAATTAATTTAGCAATGGAGCTCAGTATCGTCGGAAAGCAGACCCTATTGGTAGATGGAGATCTCAGCCATCAAGCAATTGCCGAGTTACTCCATGTCCGAAGTTATACCGGCGATCTTCAACCTCAGCCCCTTAAGGAGAATCTTCGCTTCTTGGAAATTGAGAGCGCTCCACAAAGTGATTTCATTCCGGCAATTCAAAGTGCAGTGGACACTTCTGATTTTCTTGTAATTGATCTTGGTAAATGCATTCTCAACGTAGCAACGCCGTTACAAGAATTAGTATTGGATTTTGCTGATCAAATCCTGATCATTTCAACGAATTCGCGGATTCATCAACAACGATGCAAGAATTTGGTGAGCGATCTCAAGGCACGCGGTCTGCCAGGAAGCCCACACCTCTTAATCAATTTGGTCAGTGGGAAGCTTGGCGCGGGAGAGCTTGCTCGCGAGGAGCGCCTCTTTGCACAAATTCAGGAGCGTGGCTTAGTGGCGGTGGAAGTAAATCCGCGTTCCAAATGGCGTAAAGAGGTAGAACGGATCGCAATTCAACTTATTTCCTGAACTCTTATACCCTTGATACATGCGAAGTTACCTCCCAGTTTCACCTATGCAATTATCGAATCTTGTCGATAAGGGTGCAGTTGAGGTAACTCAGGGACTCTCTCTTGTAGATGGAGAAAATCCAGAGAGTGAAGAGTTGGAGTTTGAAACTTCCTGGCAGGCAGCATCTCTCTCTGCTGTAGCAAATAATGGGTGGGGTTTTGTTCTCGTCACTGAGCGGGATTTTCCTGGCACATCACTAGATGAATCTGGTCGATGGAGTGCTTCGTTTGAGATTGCCCTGAGCGAAGTTGAGTGCCTGCTCGTGGCAGCGCACGATGATGGTGAAATCGAAGAGGAGTTGAGTTGGTTTGCAGTGCAAGAGATTGCAGAGCAACTTCCAGCATGGCTTAGCAAGAGTGGTAATTAATGGCCCAATTAGAAGATTTAGTTGTGGGGCGTACCTGCCTGAGTGAATCTGAGTTAGAACGACTCCACGAACTCACGGCGGATTGGCAGCTACTTGCCGATCTCTCCTTTGCGGATTTGATCCTCTGGGTTCCATTACGTAAAGATCTCAAAAGCTGGCCAAGTGGATTTATAGCAGTTGCCCACATTCGACCAACAACTGCAGCAACAGTATTTACCCACGATGTCATTGGCGATGAAATTGCATGGGGCGAGAAGGCCCGGATCGATAGCGCGCTCTCCAACGGTGAAATTATTCGTGATGCAGAACCCGAACGAGTCGGTGAGTTATTAATTAAGGAAGAGACCGTGCCAGTGATTGTTGGCGAACAAGTGATTGCAGTAATTTCGCGCCACCGAAATGCTGAATTAATGCGCTCACCAAGTCGGTTGGAGTTAACCTATCGCGAGATCGCACATGCGCTCTATCGCATGGTGGCAGAAGGAAATTTCCCATTCCCCAATGCCAATTCAATTTTCGATCCTGCACCTCGCGTGGGTGATGGATTAATTCGCCTCGATGTTAATGGCGTTATTTCCTACGCCAGCCCTAATGCGCGTTCGGCATTTAACCGTTTGGGGTGGGGTAAAGAGTTAGAGAGTTATCTCTTGGGAGATGTTGGTGCTGGAGTTTCCAAACAATCTGCAACACCGCAAGAAGAGAGTGTTCGTAGCGGATTAAGTGGTAAAGCACTTCGCCGAGTTGAATTGGAAAACACCAGCGGAACCATTGATTTATTAGTTCTACCGCTCTTGCAGGGTAGTGATCGTACTGGTGCAATCGTGCTCTTACATAACGTCACAGAACTGCGTCGCCGAGATAAAGCGCTGATTACTAAAGATGCCACGATTCGAGAGATTCATCACCGCGTAAAGAATAATTTGCAGACGGTATCAGCGCTATTGCGATTACAGTCTCGAAGAATTGAAGATCCCACAGCAAGTGCCGCGCTGGAAGAAGCGGTCCGTCGCATTGGATCTATTGCTCTAGTGCATGAGAGTCTTTCAAGTAATTCCGAGGAATCGGTTGCATTTGATGATGTGCTCGATCGAGTGATTGCTAATGCACTAGAACTTACATCTCGGTCAGCGGAGATAACCATTGAACGAATTGGCCTGATTGGCACACTTGAGCCGCGTCATGCGACTCCTCTTGCCCTGGTCAGTACTGAGTTAATTCACAATGCATTTGAGCATGGTCTCTTTGAGGTGGGGAATCGCCTCACGATTACTGCGGTAAGAAATGGCAAAGAGTGCTCGTTAGAAATTCACGACAATGGCACAGGCCTTGCAGCTGGATTTGATAGTGAGAAGTCAGCTAATTTAGGTTTGCAGATTGCACGAACCCTGACCGTGAATGAACTCAATGGTCAGCTGCTATTTTCGGGGGAATCTGGTGGAACAAGCGCGATTGTAAAATTCGCACTCTAGTATTTAGTAGAAATTAATTACTAGGGTTGTTCTGTTCCATCATGCGCGCCCGATTACGTGCCGCGCGGCGCTTAAGAGCGCGGCGCTCATCTTCAGATAATCCACCCCACACACCTGCATCTTGGCCACTCTCGAGTGCCCATTGCAAGCAAGGCTCTTTTACGATGCAGCGATTACAGACTTTCTTCGCCTCTTCAATTTGAGAAATTGCAGGACCGGTATTTCCCACTGGGAAGAAGAGTTCTGGATCTTCATCACGGCAGGCAGATTGATGGCGCCAATCCATTGCTTCTGCCATGTCCCACCTCCTCGTGATAATTCCCGCAGGGTCTATTTCTTAAATTTCTCGCGGTAAACACGAAAAACTTAAGTTGTAAGAACTGCGGTGCAGGTAATTCTCCCCTGAGTTGGCGAAAGTTTCAAGGATGAAGGCAATAGTTATACGTCACACATGATCGAAAGAGTGGCGCCACTATGAGGGGTAACTGTGCCCCCGGCAGGATTCGAACCTGCGCACCTGCCTCCGGAGGGCAGTGCTCTATCCCCTGAGCTACGGGGGCGCAGGAGTGAGGTTAGCAGTCACGCTCTATTCACGGTGTGAGGTCGAGAGTTACTGAGAAATTCTGCGCAATTGTGAACTTCCTGCGAGAATTCCACCATGTCATCACATGAGAGCGCCTTCTTTGCAACTGGATGTTTCTGGGGCGCCGAACGACGCTTCTGGCAATTAACTGGCGTTACTGAAACAAGTGTGGGTTACATGGGTGGTGACACTGCAAATCCCAGTTACGAAGCGGTCTGCGGTGGAAGTACTGGCCACGCTGAAATTACCAAAGTTACTTTTGATCCTTCGCTAATTTCCTACCAGAGATTATTGGAAGAGTTCTGGACGATGCACGATCCAACTTCTTACCATCGCCAAGGAAATGATATTGGCTCTCAATATCGCAGCGCGATTTACGCCACCAATTCCGAACATTTAGCGCAGGCACTTGCCTCGGCTGCAACTTATCAAAATGCATTAAGTGCGGCTGGTATGGCAGAAATTTGCAGTGAAATTATCTCCGCTGATGGGCTTACTTACTGGCCAGCAGAGGAGTATCACCAGAAATATTTAGCGAAGAATCCCAATGGTTACGATTGCCACTCCAGCACTGGTGTGCCGTACCCCAAGGCAGCTCATGTCCAGTAGTGATTATGACGCCGATAAATTTCCAGCTCGCCTCAATGATGAAGAGCTGCGAAAGAAATTAGATCCACTCTCATTTGATGTGCTCCGACATGGTGCAACAGAGCGACCATTCACAGGCGAGTACACCGATACTGAAAGTGTTGGTGTGTACAAGTGCAAAGCGTGTAGCCATGTCTTATTTAAGAGCGAGACTAAATTCCACTCCGGATGCGGTTGGCCATCGTTCTACGCACCAACTACCGATGATGCAGTTCTTCTTATTGAGGATCGCTCACTAGCACCGCGAGTGCGTACTGAAGTTCGCTGTGCCAATTGCGGCTCTCACTTGGGCCATGTCTTTAATGGTGAAGGTTTTGATACACCGACCGACCAACGTTGGTGTATTAATTCAGTTTCATTGACTTTGGAAGCGCGCTAACTCTTACTTCTGATCGAGTGCGCGCCAGCAATACCAAGCAACAACGCTGCGATAGGGCGCAAATTTCTCACCGAGCTTGATGAGTTTTGCTGGATCGACTTCATCGCGCATTCGATGAATCTTCTCCCAGCCGCGCCGCACTCCTAAATCGCCAACTGGCCAGACATCGAGCCTTCCTAATTGAAACATCATGAACATATGCACCGTCCAGGGACCAATTCCCCATAGGGAAGTCAGTTGTTGGGCAAGAAGTGTGTCATCCTGAATTTTATGGAGGTTATGCAAATCAATTGATCCTGAATTATGTGATTGATGTAAGCCAGTAATTGCTTTTGCTTTAGCCCCAGATAATCCAATCTCTCTGAGTTGGCCCTGAGATAAGCCTGCGATGCTCTCTAAATTTACATCACCGCCGCAGAGGGATCGAAACCTTTGGTAAATCGAATCGGCGGCCTTAACAGCAAGTTGTTGCGAAATTATTGATTTACTCAAAGCTGCAACATGATTATTTTTCGACTTCTTACTATCCAAATCGCAGAGAGTGCTCCCACTAATAACCAGCTCAAATTTTGGGTCAACGGCGACAATTTCGGCGGTAATAGCCTGCATAGCGCGGGACGATGTACTCATGTGTAGCGAGAAACCTATCCTCAAAGTGGCTGTAAGAGCACTACGATAAGAAAATGGCTACCGAAAAACTCATCGCTGCCACACTCGCTCAATTACAAACTCACCGCAGCGAAAAATGGCGCGGCTTTCCATCCGATGTCTTGCCACTTCCTGTCGCCGAGATGGATTTCCCGATTGCTGAACCAATTAAGCAACTTCTCTTACAGATGATCAAGGACTCTGACTTAGGTTACTTGGGCGCAATTCCGGAGCTAGGTGTTAATTTCGCCTCCTTTGCCAAGGCGCGTTGGAATTGGCAGGTCGATCCGCTCCAAGTTCGGTTAGCCACAGATGTCGGAGTGGCCGCAGTGGAAGTGTTACGTGTACTTACTCAACCGGGTGATCGAGTATTGATCAATTCACCGATTTATCAGAATTTCTACAACTGGATTAATGAAGTCCAGGTCGAGAAAGTCGATGTGCCCCTTACGCAAAGTGAGAGTGGGTGGGAGCTTGATTTTGCAGGGATTGAGGCGGCCTATCAGAGCGGAATCAAAGTTCACATGCTTTGTAGCCCACATAATCCACTTGGCCGAATTTTCTCAGAATCTGAGTTAGATCACTTTGCGCAACTTGCAAAGAAATATGGCGTAGTAATTATCAGCGATGAGATCCATGCGCCATTGACATTTACCGATGCAAAATTTATTCCTTTTCTTGGTCGCAATGAAGTGGCCGATAGCGTTGGCATATGTATTACCTCTGCCAGCAAGGCATGGAATATGGCAGGACTCAAGTGCGCCATCATTATTACTGCGAATGAAAAACTTTCAGAGGCAATGACTACAATGCCAATTTCCGTGCATTACCGCGCCGCACTACTGGGCGCCTATGCCTCATCGATTGCATTTGCCGAGGGTGGGCCATGGCTTGATCAGGCAATTGCGACACTTGATTTCAATAGAAAATTCTTAGCAAGCGAACTTGCTGCGCATCTACCAGAAGTGAAGTACTCGATACCTCACAACTCCTATCTGGCTTGGCTCGATGTAGCTGCGCTGGAGTTAGGCGAGAATCCGGCAGAAGTATTTTTAGAGAAGGGCAGAGTTGCCCTCAATGCCGGCTCTTTCTATGGCGCTCAAGTCTCACACTTTGTTCGCTTTAATTTTGCAACAAGTCCAGAACTGATCTCCGAAGCAGTCTCACGCATGGTGAAGGCAGTGAGGTAAGTGAGCCACGGCAAAAAATTTGATGTCATCATCATGGGGGCAGGCCACAACGGATTAATTGCTGCGGCGTACCTTGCTAAGGCTGGAAAGAAAGTAGCAATTTTTGAAGCGGCGCCGGAAGTAGGCGGGGCAACAGCGAGCGTGAGAGCATTCCCTAAATTTGATGCCCGACTCTCTCGCTACTCATATTTGGTTTCACTTCTGCCAGATCAAATCTGCCGCGACCTCAACTTACAATTTGAAAGTATTTCGCGTGATGTTTCCTCGTATACGCCTTATTTTTCTGGCGGTAAATCTAGTGATAAATCGAGTGATAAATCTGGTGGACTCTTTGTCGCGCGCCAGTGGGATCAAAGAAGTAGTGACTCATTTGCCCAATTAACTGGCTCTGATCAAGAAGGTGCAGCCTGGCAAAATTTCTACGGCCAGATTAGTAAATTCGCCGAAAAGATAGCGCCATCAATGCTCGGGCCACTACCAACTCGAAGTGAGCTCAAGGCAGAAATTGGCATGGATGAGATCTGGGACTTGTTGATTGAAACGCCAATTGGCGCAGCAATCGATCGCTACTTCACAGATGATGTTGTCAAAGGTGTCGTACTCACTGATGCACTCATTGGGACTCACACCTCGGCATACGACCTAGCGGCTAATCGTTGTTTTCTCTATCACTTGATTGGAAATGGCACAGGGGAGTGGAAAGTTCC
>JBAXNY010000037.1:0-9396 GCA_037133535.1 Actinomycetes bacterium | reverse complement strand
GGATCTTGCAGCTCAGGAAAGCGCGAGCGCAAAATCGCTACTGTCTCGAGCGTTTCATCCACACTCAAAGTGGTCTGCGAGAGCCAAGCCAACTTCTTGCCTTCCGGAACTTGGATAGTGCGCGCACCTTCAAGGCCATCAACTAATTGCACATTACCCACTGCTTCACCAGCGGTACCTTCAACTTCTTCGTGGCCTTCGTGGCCGATCAATAAAATGTGAGTATCTTCGGCGACAAAGCGACGGGCTTCATGATGGACCTTGGTAACAAGTGGACATGTTGCATCAATTGTTTTGAGTTGGCGAGCAGCCGCACTTGCATGAACTGCAGGTGAAACACCATGTGCCGAGAAGACCACAGTGGCACCTACTGGGACTTCATCGGTTTCATTAACAAATATCACGCCACGCTTCTCCAAGGTGGTGACCACATGTTTATTGTGAACAATCTCTTTACGGACATAGACCGGAGCGCCATAGAGTTCAAGTGACTTCTCTACGGTGATCACCGCGCGATCCACACCAGCGCAATATCCACGCGGCGCGGCCAGCAAAACCTTCTTAGCCATGAGCTCATTCTATTAGGTCTAATAAGATCGCGCTCATGATGGAAACTTCGCCTGAATCACCAGCGCCAGTGCGCGTTGTCAGTGAAGCGCTGAAGAGTTACCTCGATCGCTTATCCCCGATTTGGATTGAAGGGGAAATCTCCGAAATCAATGAACGAAGTGGCATGTCCTATCTACGCCTGCGCGATCCCAGCGTGGATATGAGCATCTCGATGATGTGTCACAAATCAGTACTGGCAACCGTTGCACCGCTGCCACAGAATGCACGAGTAGTGATGCATGCCAAGGTTTCTTACTACGCCAAGAATGGTTCGCTCTCCTTTTCAGTCAAAGAGATTCGCCAAGTTGGCGTTGGTGAATTACTTGCCCGCCTTGAAGCACTCAAACAAGTTCTCGCCGCCGAAGGACTCTTCGCACTCGATCGCAAAATTGCACTGCCACTTCTGCCGCGCGTTGTGGGACTGATCTGTGGTCGCAATAGCGCCGCTGAAAAAGATGTGATCGAAAATGCCAAGCGCCGTTGGCCCGCAGTTGAATTTGAAATTCGCGAAGTTTCAGTGCAAGGCGCCGCAGCTGTTACTGAAGTTTCCCAAGCCTTGCGTGAATTAGAAGCTGATCCCAACGTTGAAGTCATCATCATTACTCGTGGTGGTGGCTCATTTGAAGATCTCCTGCCCTTCTCCGATGAAGGCTTGGTGCGCCTTGCCGCATCTTGTACAACACCAATTGTCAGCGCAATCGGCCACGAACAAGATGCACCACTTCTTGATTTAGTTGCCGACCTTCGCGCATCGACTCCCACCGATGCGGCAAAGCAAGTTGTTCCTGACATCAGCGAAGAGCGAGCCCTGATTGCTCAATTGCGCGATCGCGCAACGCGCACAGTGACAAATGCTCTCTCCTTTGAGAACCAGAGAATCGCACAATTGCGCGCTCGTCCAGTCTTAAAAGATCCATTCACGATTGTGGAAACGCGCAGTGAAATATTGCGCGCACTATCTGAGCGAAGTCTGCGATCTATTTCACATCGCATCACATTGGCCAGTGAAGAACTCATACAAATAGTCGCGCGAATTCGTACCCTCTCGCCACAGGCCACACTCGATCGTGGCTATGGCTTAGTTCTCACGCAATCGGGTGCATTAGTTCGCGATGCAGATTCAGTTGCAGTGGGAGATCAGCTCCGGCTGCGCTTTGCCCGCGGCGAAGCCGAAGCCACAATCAACAGTAAGCGAGTAGATTAAGAGCATGGCCGGCAAAGCACTCTCCTACGAACAGGCTCGTGATGAACTCACTGAGGTAGTTGCAGCCCTGGAAGCCGGCGGAACATCCCTTGAAGATTCAATCAAACTCTGGGAGCGCGGTGAAGAACTTGCGCAGATCTGTCAGCAATGGCTCGATGGCGCAAAAGCAAAATTATCTGCAAAGCGACCAGGTGCTGAGAGCGATCAATAATGGCGCCAGATTTCTCTTACTCTGACTTACTTCCCATCGGTGAAGATGAAACGCAATATCGCAACCTTGGTAACGCCGGTGTTAAGGAAGTGCAATTGGGCGATCGCACATTTCTTGAAGTAACTCCTGAGGCAATTGCCACTCTCACTAGCACTGCAATTCACGACATTTCGCATTATCTGCGCACTGAACACTTAGCGCAATTAGCAAAGATTCTTACCGATCCAGAAAGCTCGCCTAACGATCGCTACGTCGCCCTTGATTTACTCAAAAATGCCAACATCTCCGCCGGTGGAATTTTGCCGATGTGCCAAGACACTGGCACTGCAATCGTGATGGGCAAGAAGGGTCAGCAAGTTCTGACAACTGGCAAAGATGAGGTTGCGATTTCGCAAGGAATTTACGATGCCTACACCACACTCAATTTGCGCTACTCACAACTTGCACCAATCACAACATGGGAAGAGAAGAACACCGGTAATAACTTGCCTGCTCAGGTCGAAATTTATGCCGATACCGATCACCCAGATCAATACTCATTTCTCTTTATTGCCAAAGGTGGCGGCAGTGCTAATAAATCTTTCCTTTACCAAGAAACTAAAGCAGTACTCAATCCCTCCACTTTTTACACTTGGCTCGATGAGAAGCTGCGCAGTATCGGAACTGCAGCTTGCCCGCCCTATCACTTAGCAATTGTCATCGGCGGCACAAGTGCAGAGCACACCGTGAAGACGGCAAAGTTAGCAAGTACTAAATATCTCGATTCACTTCCTACCCGCGGTGATGCCGCAACTGGACATGGCTTTCGCGATCTCGAAATGGAAGCAGAAGTTCTCAAACTCACTCAGCAATTAGGGATTGGCGCACAATTTGGTGGAAAGTATTTCTGCCACGATGTGCGCGTTGTTCGCCTGCCACGTCATGGTGCATCGCTGCCAATTGCTATTGCAGTTTCCTGTTCCGCAGATCGCCAAGCCAAGGCAAAGATCACTAAAGATGGCATCTTTCTTGAAGATTTAGAGCGCGATCCAGCGCAATTTCTTCCAGATATTGCAGCTGAGCATTTAATTGATAGCGATGAAGGTGTCGTCAAGATCAATCTCAATGCCGGTATGGAGAAGGTGCGCGCCGAACTCGCCAAACATTCAGTAAAAACTCGCATTAGCCTGACCGGAACCCTCGTTGTAGCACGCGATTTAGCGCACGCAAAGATCAAAGCGGCGATGGATGCAGGTGCACCAATGCCCGATTACTTACGCGATTTTGCGGTGTATTACGCAGGCCCTGCCAAAACACCTGCGGGTTTTGCATCTGGTTCCTTTGGCCCAACAACAGCTGGCCGTATGGATTCCTATGTTGAGTATTTCCAATCGCGCGGCGGTTCTTATGTCATGTTGGCAAAGGGCAATCGCTCCGCTGCTGTTACGCAAGCCTGCAAAACAAATGGTGGTTTCTATCTTGGTTCAATCGGTGGACCGGCGGCCCGCCTTGCGCAAGATTGCATTAAGTCGGTTGAAGTTCTCGATTTTGAAGAGTTGGGGATGGAAGCGGTCTGGAAGATTGATGTCGTAGATTTCCCAGCGTTCATTGTGGTTGACGATAAGGGAAATGATTTCTTCGCTGAAACTTCTAAACCGCTCACGATCGGTAAGCGTCCTTAAAACTTTTTAGTAGTGCCCGATCCGATGGAAAGTACGAAGTGCGGCACATGGAGTTTTGTATCGGGAGTTGATGTATTTCAATCCCCAACGAATTTGGGTCAATGGATTAGTCCGCCAGTCGGTGCTAATCACATCCATCTTGTTGGCGGGCAGTGCCTGCGGAATTCCATGGGCGCCAGATCGATAATTATGTGCCTTGTAATTCCAGTGGCTCTCGCGATCCCAGAGTTGATTGAGGCAACTCGCTTGGGATTTGTTCCAGCCATAGGTATTGAGAACAAGATCGCGGGCAAAGGCCTTTGCACCTGTTGCGGTACGAGCAAATTCCATCGCCTTATTTTCCAGCGAGAGCGCCATCAAAGATGAAGAGGGCAGCTCGCTCTGCGGATTAAGAATTGGTGAGTCAGCAATAACCGGTGCTGCCGGATCTTGATCGGCCGTGACCGTCAGGGCCGAAGTGAGATCACTTGCTGCTGAATCGATGAGGAGCATCTGGCTGACCATGGGGTACTCCAGGGCATAGGCGCTGGGTTGGACGATGGAGATGGCGGTAAAGGCGAGGACGATTGTCCAGGCAGCAAAGAATTTCTTTCGGATCTTGACCATAACCACCTCCTCTTTTCCTTCTCTATCTCTCTCGTTCGCCTGCCGGTCCATGTCTGATTGCCTCCCAAAAGGGAGGTTGCAACCGGGGGGAAGGGCTTTAGGGTGGCAATAACGGGTGGCTGGAGCAACTTGAGAGTGTGGCGCGCCGTGGATTCACAGAAAAGATTTACCGGCGGGAGTTATATAAGTGCTGGTCAGTAAGGCAGGTGTCGCTTTTGCCCGATTTGTGACTGTGAGATTCTTTTTCCCCTTCACAAGGGCTAGATCGTGCTCGGCCCCTCCAGGAGTTCGGTAACCAGGGCGGCGATTGCTGAGCGCTCGCTCCGAGTCAAGGTCACGTGAGCAAAGAGTGGATGGCCTTTGAGGGTTTCCACGACCGCGACCACACCATCATGGCGGCCGACCCGCAAGTTATCGCGTTGGGCCACATCGTGAGTCAGGATCACTCGAGAGCCTTGGCCGATTCGGGAGAGGACGGTGAGCAGAACGCCTCGCTCTAGCGACTGGGCCTCATCGACGATGACAAAGCTGTCGTGAAGTGAGCGACCACGAATGTGGGTTAGCGGCAGAACTTCGATTAAGCCGCGGGCAATAATTTCATCGATCACCGGTTGGCTGACAAGTGCCCCTAAAGTGTCAAAAACTGCCTGGGCCCAGGGCGACATCTTCTCCCCTTCACTACCTGGCAGGTATCCCAGCTCTTGGCCACCAACTGGATAGAGCGGACGGAAAATCACAACCTTCTTATGAATGCGCCGCTCCATCACTGCATCAAGTCCGGCGCAAAGGGCGAGCGCACTCTTTCCGGTTCCGGCGCGACCGCCGAGGGAAACAATTCCCACTTCACTATCGAGAAGAAGGTCGAGTGCGATCCGTTGTTCGGCACTTCGCCCATGGAGACCAAAAGCGCTGCGATCACCGCGGACTAATTGAAGACAGTGATCCACTGTCACGCGTGCGAGTGCACTTCCCTTCTCTGAATGGAGCACTACTCCGGTGTGGCAGGGCAGATCTGCAATATCTTCGATCACAACTTTCTCTCCCGAGTACAGTTGATCAATCACGCTAGAACTCACAGTGCACTCGACCATTCCAGTCCAGCCACTATTGGGTGCTAACTCGGCGCGATACTCCTGTGCATCCACTCCCACCGAAGAGGCTTTGACGCGAAGTGGTAAATCTTTCGTCACTAGGACAACGTGCTTGCCCTCTGACATTAAGTTGCGCGCGATCGCCAAAATCCGAGAGTCGTTGCTGCCATCGCGCAAGAAGCTCTGTGGTAAACCAGTGCTGTCGGAGTGATTGAGCTCTACCGAAAGGGTGCCGCCCGCAGAATTAATGGTGATCGGATGATCCAGGCGCCCGTAAGTAAGGCGGATGTCATCGAGGGAGCGCAGCGCGGCACGAGCAAAGAAACCTAATTCAGGATGGTCGCGCTTGCTCTCCAACTCAGTAATTACAGTGATCGGAATGATAATTTCATGTTCATCAAAGCGCGATAGCGCAGTGGGATCGGCCAATAAAACGCTGGTATCGAGGACATATGTGGTCTTCTCGGTTTGCGCTGCAGCCACTATTCCCGCTCTCTCTTGGGTCGATCACATGTGGAGTTGTACTCAGTGGGAAGGTGAGAAAACGGTAGAACGAGTGAGGCAAAAAGTTGAACCGACACGCAAGTCGGTGAGATTACCTTTCGGTTAACAAAATCATCAGGCACCGAAGCGGCGATGGCGCTGCGCATAAGAGCGCAGTGCGCGAAGAAAATCTACATGGCGAAAATCTGGCCAATAGGCTTCACAGAAATAGAACTCCGAATGCGCACTCTGCCAGAGCAGAAAGCCACCCAAGCGCTGTTCCCCCGATGTGCGAATTACTAACTCTGGATCTGGTTGGCCAGCGGTGTAGAGGTGCTTTGCAATCTCTTCCGCACTCAACTTCTCGATCGCGCTCTTGTAATCTTGTGAATCGGCTTCAGCCGTTGATAAATATTTCTTCACTGCATCCACAATTTCTAACCGGCCGCCATAGCCAATGGCCACATTGACTCGCAGCCCCTTAATATTTTCAGTCGCTTTACTGACAGCAAGTAACTTGCTCTGTATATCTTTCGGCAAGAGCTCGAGTGAGCCGAGCACAGTAATTGGCCAGCGCTTAGTCTCACCCAGTTCGTTTACCGTCTCACCAATTATTTGCAGTAGTGCAGCCAACTCTTCAGCGCTTCGTTTGAAATTATCATTCGATAAGAGCCAGAGCGTGACCACATCAATCTGCGCCGCTTCACACCAGGTAAGAAACTCTTGAATCTTCTCAGCGCCGGCGCGATGACCGCGACTGGAATGCGTTCCACCGATCTCATCAGGATTGGCTTTGGCCCAGCGACGATTGCCATCCAAGATCACTCCGACATGGCGCGGAGTCTGCGAAAAATCTAATTTGCGAACTAGTCGTTTCTCATACCAAGGATAGAGAAGTGACTTAATACTCTGGCGAATGAAGTGGAGCATTGAAATGGGCGCTACAAATTACTTATAAGTGCGAACAACGCGACGTTCTGCCCAGAGGGATGCCACTGGAAGCGTTCCAGCAAGGATGAGAAGTAGCATTTTAGGAAGTGGCCACTTGGCTTTGAAGCCAAAGTTAACTGCGCTCAGTACATAGAGCGGATAGAGATATCCATGGACAATGGCGATCCAGATGATCTTTTCGCCCGGGCCAGTATTTCCTGCAAAGAGACCAAACCAATGGTGGCGAATCGGTAAGTAAACAAACCAGAGCAGCAAGGACATCACGCCAGAAATAATGGCCATGATGCGGAATCGAGTTACTGTCGCCTTCATTTACTCACCACTCTCACTCTCGTTCTTACGTACTCGGCGAGTATAGAGCGGCAGGCCAAGAATTAGTAATGCCATCAACCACCAAATCACCACATAGGAGAGGTGCTGCCAATAGAAGCCAGCCACTCGTGGTTTAGCAAATGGAAAATCAATTCTTGGCGCAGAAAGTTGCAGACCATTGCTCATCTCACTTGTGACCGCAATAAAACCTGGCATGAGAGCTAACTTGCTCTGCGAAACTAGAAGTGCACTATCGAGGCGAGATATTTCTCCAGCACCGCCAGGTGATCGGTCATCACTCTGACTCGGTAGTAATTTTCCAGTCAGAGTAACTGACGTGTCTGCATTAGGAAGTTCTGCGCCCCATGCACTTCGCGCAACAAGAATCGCGCACGAACATTGATCCACTTCAAAAATTGCCGCACTCACTTCATTTAAATTCTTCTTGTTATCGATCTGATTGCGAGCGCGAAATTGCGCAACATAATGTCCAGTCGCAACAACGAAGTGATTAACTGAATTTCCTGGGAGTGCGCCATTGACCTGCACTAAATCACGGAGCGGATAAATTTTCTGATCGATTACTAAGGGTTTCTTCATCGCTTGGGCTCTGTTCCATTGCCATTGCCCCAGGCCAATAAAGATCGCAGATAGTGCAAGGACTAGTAAGAGCGTGAGAAATTGCTGAAATCTACTTCGGTTCATCATCCTCACGGTTGATCATTCTGTTGTAGCGACGATAGAAACTCACCAATAAAGCAATCACTGCGATCGTGAGCAGGCTAAATGTCAGCGAGCCAGCTACGCCCATCTCTACGTTCTTTGGCATGTATCGCTCCTTTAGGTAAGAATCATCCCATGGCTGAATTTTCCTACGAGCAACGCTACGGTAAAGCGCGCTCCCAGTGGAAACTCATTGCCGCCGGACTCGCACTTATTTTTATTGCGTGGCTCTCATGGGCCGGTTTACATCATGCCAATCCTGCAATTCGTTACGAACTGATCTCCTTTGCCCCACAGAGTTCAACATCGATTGAGATTCGTTACGAAGTAACTCGCAGCGATCCTGGCAAGAGCGCTACCTGCACACTCGTCGCCCGCGATTTTGATAAGAATGTTGTCGGTGAGATCAATGAAGTTATTGCCGGTCCCGATGCGCGAAGTGAGAAAATCACGCTCATCGCTACGCGGGCTAAACCAGTCAATGCAGCGATCTCGCGCTGCTACCTCACTTCAGAGTAACCTTCTCGCCTTATGACTACTCAGACTTGGCTCACCCAAGAAGCCGCCGATCGCCTGCGCGCAGAACTCGCGCACCTAGAAAGTGATGGCCGAGTAGAAATTATTAAGAAGATTGAAGCTGCGCGTTCTGAAGGCGATCTTAAAGAGAATGGTGGCTACCACGCAGCTCGTGAAGAGCAAGGAAAGATGGAAGCACGAATTCGCCAACTCAAACACATGTTGGAACATGCCCACATCGGCACACCACCAGTGGGTGAATCTGGCGTTGTTGGTCCCGGCATGATTATTACGATCGACATGGCAGGAGATGAAATGAAATTTCTCCTTGGCTCACGTGAAATTGCCTCTGCTGACATGGATGTTTACAGTGAAAAATCCCCACTTGGCGCAGCGCTACTCGGTGCAAAAGTTGGCGATACCGTCACTTATAAAGCACCCAATGGCAAGGAAATTAAAGTCGCAATTCTGGAAGCGCAGATTTACTCGTAACTTAACTCGAATTAACGATTGGCTGTCGTGCTGTACTTGCGCACACTCAGCGGCACGAAAATCACCATGATAATTACCATGTAAATCAGTGACATCGTCACTGGGTGACTGCTTGGAAAAGAATTCGCAGTTACGCCAAATTGATTCTTAAGGCCAAATAATTCCCGACAAGCCGCGACCATTGTTGAGACTGGATTCCACTCTGCAACATATTGCAGCGGCTTTGGCATGCCAGTTGTTGGTGCAAAGGCATTAGAGAGGAATGTAAGTGGGAAGGTAATTAAAAAGCTCACATTCTGCACTACTCGCGCATCGCGCGCAGAGAGTCCGGCATAAATTCCCACCCATGAAAGGGCGTAACCAAAGAAAAGCAGAAGAATAAAAGAGAGTGAAATTTTTAGAATTCCCGAACTTGGTCGCCAGCCGACAATAAATCCAGTCAATCCCATGGCAAAGAGCACAACAATGTTGAGTGTGGAATCGCCCAATGTGCGACCAAATACGAGGGCAGAACGCGCAATTGGAAGTGATCTGAAG
>JBAXNY010000036.1:0-9454 GCA_037133535.1 Actinomycetes bacterium | reverse complement strand
CTTATGACGATTGCACCACCGAAACTACGGGGGTGGTTCCACCTCGGAGCCTCTCCCGTAGTTTTTATTGCATCGCTGCTCTTATTTATTTTCACTAAGAATTCCTTGAAGTGGGCAGTTGCCCTCTATTCACTCAGTGCAATTACTTTATTTAGCGTCTCCGCTATTTATCATCGCGTGCCCTGGGCGCCGGCAAAGAAGAAGATCTGGCGCAGGTGGGATCATGCAAATATTAATTTTCTAATCGCAGGTTCTTACACACCATTTGCTATGACCTTGCTCCATGGCAGAGATCGCACCATCTTGATGAGTGTGGTTTGGACTGGGGCAATCATCGGAGTTTTGGTAAGAATATTCTGGTTAGGTGCACCGCGCTGGTTTTATGTAGTTAATTATTTATTACTTGGCTGGGTTGCCGTCGCCTATCTCCCAGCAATTTATCGAACAGGCGGGCTCTGGGTTCTCATTCCAATCATTCTCGGTGGCATTTTTTATTCCATCGGTGCAATTTTTTATGCGTTGAAATTTCCGGGGCCGCAAGCGCGCTATTTCGGCTTTCACGAGCTCTTCCACGTATTCGTCATTGCAGCGTGGGCCGTGCAATACCTCGCCATTTCTATCGCCATTTACCGCGCTTAATTACGACCGCCTGAGCGCGCACTTTCGCTTGACCTACCTTTTCCTCTAACCTAACCCTCTAGAGATCGCTCCTCATGGAGCGCCGATGAAAGGCACATAAATGGGCGAGAAGAGTGGCTTCCTAAGTTGGGTGGGCTTCAAAAATGAAGAGGCCACTACCAACGCGCCAAGTTCGGTCGACCGTATTCGCGAATTAGAGAGTCAACTCTCCGATCTTCGCTCTCGCCGCGACATTACATCTCTCTCCAAAGAAGAGTTTGAGATTCTTGCAACTGAAACTGCAATGTCCATCATTCGCTCCGCCCAATTGCGTGAAGCAAAGGCCACTGCAGCAGCCGATCGTATTATGAATGACAGCGGCAAGCAGGCCCGCGACTTATTAGAAGGTGCCGATTCCAAGGCAAAATCATTGCTATCAACTGCCGAAGTTCGTGGTCGTAAATATCTCAGCGCTGCTGAAAATGATGCGCAGGAAATTATGCAGCGTGCAGAGACAAGTGCTGAGGCGCTCCTAGAAACTAAACGCCGCGAAGGCGCACAGATTGCACATATCGCTCGCCGCGAAGGTGAACGAATGATTAGTGAAGCCGCTGCAAATATTACCGACTATCGCCAATGGTTATCTGGAGTTATTTCAGAGGCTGAGCGTCTGCATCGGGTACAGACTCAATCACTTACTGCTGCAGAGGAAGCAATTGCGCAATCTCGCGCTCGCCTGGATGGCGCATTCTTCCGACTCGCAGAACTTCAAGCATCGGTGATGTCACGCCTGAATGAAGATGGAACTCCCGTCATTGATCGCCCGGCCAAAGTAAAGAGCGAGCGACTTCGTGGCGCAATATCTGCTCCGAAGAAATCCACTAGCACCCAAACTTCCTCAGCGAAGTCGACATCAAAGAAAGCTGCTGCAAAAAGTAAAAAGCGGAAGTAATTACTTTGACTCAAGTTCGCGACATTCGTTACATCCCAGCAATTGATGGCTTGCGTGCTTTTGCTGTCATTGCTGTAATTCTTTATCACTTAAATCTTGGGTGGATACCTGGTGGCTTCTTAGGTGTTGATCTCTTCTTTGTTATCTCTGGTTATGTCATCACTCGCCTCTTGCTCGATTCAATTCAAATTAGAGGTGGTTTAGATCTACGCGGTTTCTACTTAGGGCGCTTTCGCCGCCTCTTTCCACCTCTACTCTTTCTCGTTGTCTCCACATTGCTCTTCGTTGGAGTCTGGGCGCCGGAGACAATTAAGCGATTTCTTACCGATTTAACATTTGTATTTACGGGAACGATGAATTGGTGGTTGGTCTATCGCCATCAAGATTATTTTGAATCGATAAGCCGGCCACCCCTTCTGCAACATACCTGGTCGCTCGCGGTAGAAACTCAGTTCTATCTCGTCTGGCCGCTCATTCTCTTCTTCCTCTTTAAGAAATTTTCTCGATCTGCAATTCCAAAAGTTGCTCTGATCATCGCGGCAGCATCTGGAACTGCGCTATTTCTCTGGAGCATTAAGGCTGATTACTCCAGTCAGACTCAGCTCAGCCACATCTATTTTGGGACAGATACTCATAGCATCGGGCTCTTTCTTGGTTCAGCACTGGCGGTGAGTTGGATTCCACAGAACCTGACAACCAACATCGCAAAGGGTGCGCAAAATTTCATTGATGGCATTGGCCTCTTTGGCCTCTTTGGCCTGATGGCATCATTTCTTTTTATCCACGAAACAGATGCAACGCTCTATCGTTTGGCCTTCCCGATTGCCGGCATCTTTGGCTGCGCACTGATCGTTTCGCTAGTTCATCCAGCATCCCGAGTTGCTCCGCTTATGGCCCACCCTGCCATGGTCTGGATTGGCCGCCGCTCCTATGCAATCTACTTATGGCACTGGGTTATTTTTCAAGTTACTCGCCCCACAACAGATTTAATTGGCGCTAACTGGGCGCTCTTCTCACTTCGCATTCTCATTGTCTTTGCACTCTCTGACATTTCCTATCGATGGGTTGAATTACCAGCACGCAATGGCACGATCGAGAATTGGTTTATTGGTCTTAAATATCGAACCAAGGCTGCACAACTCCGGGCCAAAGTATCGCTCTGCATGGTCATCGTTTCCCTGCTCACCGCAATTACCGTAATTAGCGTTGGAGCGGTGCAGAAAGGTGAAGCAATCAACTCAACTGTTGCGAAGAGTTTGATTGCAGCACAAGAGGATGTCTCTGTTGGCGCAGATACTTCCGGTCTCTGGGTAGTTGGAGATTCGGTAATTCTGGGTATTCGTTACCAACTGGCCCAACAGCAGAAAATCGCAATCATTAACGCTCGCGTAGGGCGCCAAGCAAATGAATTGCTCGCAGTCCTCAAAGCTGACCTCACCAAAATGGCGAAGAATCCAGTACTTCTTGACTTAGGAAATAACAATATTTTGATTGAAAGTGAAGTAACGCAAATCTTTGATTTGTTAAAGAATCAGCCGCGGGTTGTTGTTGTTAATACTGCAGTGCCACGCATCTGGCGCGATCAGAACGATAATTTGATTGCCCAAGTGGCAGCGCGCTATAGCAACGTCAAAGTTGTTGATTGGCGCAGCATCTCACAAGGCCATCCAGAATATTTTGGTCCAGATGGCGTACATCTGCTGCCAGAGGGAGTCAATGCATTTGTCTCTGCAGTAGTTCCTTACTTACCCTCAACAAAATCCAATTAGTAGATAAAAAATAACCCCCACAGATTGTCTGCGGGGGTTATTTTCAATTCTTTAATTAACTTCCAGCGTATTGACCTGGTAGGCCAAATACCTTTCCATTAATAACTTGGCCATCTGAGTAGAGAGTTGAAACTCGGAACGAGCTCCAACCAGTTGTATCAGATTTAGTAACTGCATATTGCTTTGTTGCGCCATCTACATTTCCAGCAGCGGCGAATGCGCCACCGTTAGAACTAATTTCAATGGTGTAACCAGTAATTCCTTCACTTGCGGTCGGTGCCTTCCAGAAAATTGTGGCACCTGATGCGGTGTAGTGAGCGACGATTCCTACTGGCGCCTCGTGGTTAGCGAGTGCGGCCGCTGGAGAAGTTGCTGCCTCTGAAGTTTCAGGTGCTGCGCTCATTGTTGCTGCCGCGCTCTCACTTGGAGTGCTTGTGCTGGTAGTCGTCGTGGAACTCTTGCTTCCATTACTAATAACGATAAATGCCAAGAGCACAATTCCGATAAAGACAATGATCATCACGCGATTGGAACTCTTAGGAGCTGCTGTTGTCTTTGCTGGAGCAGTGGCTGATGCGCGAGGAGTTGGAGTTGTCACAACGCTGACTTGGCCCTTGCGTGCACCACTCAATGGAACTGCGGGAACTGAAATACTTGAAGTGGATTTTCGTGCTGCACTCTTTTTGGTTGCTTTCTTGGTTGCTTTCTTTGCTGACTTCTTGGCAACCTTCTTAGCTGGTGCGCGCTTTACCGATTTCTTGGCGGCAGATTTCTTTGCCCCACTCTTCTTTGCAACACTTTTTTTAGCGCTCTTCTTTGCGCTGCTTTTTTTCGCGGCCACATCAACTCCTTTAAAGGTTTACTTGCTCTGCCTCAAGGTTACCCCAGCGCCCCCAAAAATGGCCTGATGCGGGGTGTAATGGCACGGAGCGCCTTGCCACGATGGCTAATTTCATCCTTTTCTATCGCACTCAATTGCGCACTCGTCACCGTAAATCCCGTGGGTTGAAAGATCGGGTCGTAGCCAAATCCATTCTCGCCACGGGGTGATTGAACTATTTCGCCATACATGAGGCCTTCTTCGCAAATGTATTCACCGTTGGGATGTGCAAGTGCGACAACACAACGAAATTGTGCGCCCCTATTTTCACTCGTTACATCGGTTAGTTCTTGCAAAACTTTCTGCAAGTTCGCTTCATCATCACCATGTGTGCCGGCCCAACGTGCCGAGAAAATTCCTGGTGCACCATCGAGGAAATCAATACAGATGCCACTGTCATCTGCAATTGCAGGGAGTTTGGTGAATTGGGCAGTTGCTTGAGCCTTTAAGAGCGCATTGGCTTCAAAGGTTGAACCACTCTCTTCTACATCTGGCATCTCAGGAAAATCCTGCAAACCTAAGAGCTCGATCTCACCTGCCGCATACTCCTCGAGAATTCGACGAAATTCCGTAACTTTTCCTTGGTTCCGCGTTGCTAAAACCACTCGGAATTTCTGGCTCACTTTTTATTTGAGAGCTTCTACTTGTAATTGTGTTAGTTGCGCGCAACCAGCAACGCCAAGGTCAAGTAGCGAATTGAGGAGATTGCGATCGAAGGGTTGGCCCTCAGCAGTTCCTTGGACCTCAATGAATTTTCCATCACCACTACAGACAATATTCATGTCAGTCTCTGCCCGAACATCTTCTTCGTAGCACAAATCTAGGGTTGGTACGCCATCGATAATTCCTACGCTAATTGCAGATACTGATTGTGAAAGTGGCGTTGCACTCTTTGCAATGTGTCCTTGCTCTTTAGCCCAGGTAATTGCATCGGCAAGTGCAATGTAAGCACCGGTAATTGCTGCAGTGCGTGTGCCGCCATCGGCTTGTAATACGTCGCAATCGATCACAAGCGTGTTTTCACCTAATTGTTTAGTATCAATTACCGCGCGAAGTGAGCGACCAATGAGGCGGGAAATTTCTTGAGTGCGGCCTCCGAGTTTGCCTTTAACGCTCTCACGATCAGAGCGGGTATGAGTTGCACGTGGCAACATTGAATACTCTGACGTTACCCAACCAGTGCCGGAATCTTTTAGCCAACGTGGCACACCTGGTGTAAAGGATGCAACACAGAGCACACGAGTATTACCAAACTCAACAAGAACCGAACCTTCTGCATTCTCGTGCCAATGGCGAGTAAATTTGATAGTACGTAATTGATTCTCGCTGCGACCATCGTTGCGTGCCATGTTCTCCCCTGGTTGATCTCTAGAAATTGCTCTGCGATTAAAGCTTCTGTTGTGCGACGGTGCCAACAATAGGGCCTAAGAAGCGACGGGCAAGTTTTTCAAATGATTGGGTATCTCCAGTGGCAAGGAATTTATGAGACGCAGTAGCAACGCTGCCCTCTCGCAGCAGTGAATCCTCCACGAGTACGCGATAGAGATCCTTCGCAGTTTCTTCTGCGCTAGAAACTAAAGTCACGCCATTTCCCACTACATAAGAGATTGCGCCAGTGAGCATCGGATAGTGCGTGCAGCCCAAGACCAGGGTATCCACTTTGGCAGCAATTATCGGCGCTAAATAATCTCTGGCAATTTCAGTAATCTCATTACCTGTGGTCTGTCCTCGCTCCACAAACTCCACAAAGAGCGGGCAAGCAACCGAGGTAATTTGCAGATCTGCAGTTGCACCAAATGCATCTGGATAGGCGTGAGAATCGATGGTGCCCTGCGTTCCGATGACGCCAATTTTTCCATTGCGGGTTGCAGCAACTGCGCGACGCACTGCAGGGGCAATTACTTCAACAACTGGAATGGAGTAACGCTTTCTAGCATCGCTCAACATGGCAGCACTTGCCGTGTTGCAGGCAATTACTAAAGCTTTCACACCTTGATCAACCAGAAAATCTAAAGTCTCTAAAGCAAATTCTCGTACTTGCGAGAGTGGCCGAGGTCCATAAGGACCACGTGCCGTATCGCCAATGTAAAGCGTTGATTCGTTAGGTAATTGATCCAAAATTGCGCGAGCAACAGTGAGGCCACCTACGCCAGAATCAAAGATTCCAATGGGTGCATCGCTCATATGCTCAGCCTACCCTGCGCGATTGTTAAGCCCAGAGTTGGGTATCTAAATCCTGCGTCGCCTGCGCTACATCGGGATTATTTGTCGCGCCATAGACGCCAGTGGAGAGATATTTCCAACCGCCATCGCAGACAATAAATGCGATATCTGCTGACTCACCAGCTTTTACTGCCTCTTCTGCCAGAGCAAGAGATGCATGAAGAATTGCACCGGTAGAAATTCCTGCAAATATTCCCTCTTTATCGAGGAGATCGCGCACACGTCGCACTGAATCTTCTGCACCAACCGAGAAGCGACGCGACAAAATACTCTCGTCGTAGAGTTCGGGCACAAAACCTTCATCAATATTGCGAAGGCCATAAACCAATTCACCATAACGTGGCTCAGCAGCAATGATTTTTACATCAGGATTTTTCTCCCGTAAATATTTTCCAGTTCCCATCAGCGTTCCAGTTGTACCAAGACCTGCGACAAAGTGAGTAATCGTTGGCAGGTCAGCGAAAATTTCTGGACCAGTAGTTGAGTAATGTGCAAAAGAATTTGCGGGATTTCCATATTGATAGAGAAAGACCCACTCAGGATTTTTTGCTGCGAGCTCTTTGGCAACGCGCACGGCTTCATTAGACCCACCAGCTGCTTGGGAGAAAATAATCTCTGCGCCCCACATCTCAAGAATCTGACGGCGCTCGATACTGGTGTTCTCTGGCATTACGCAGATTAATTTGTATCCACGAATCTTTGCCACCATCGCTAAGGAAATTCCAGTGTTGCCACTTGTTGGTTCTAAAATTGTGGCACCAGGAGTGAGCAGACCATCGCGCTCTGCTTGATCAATCATTGCAATAGCTGCGCGATCTTTAATCGAACCAGTGGGATTTCTATCTTCTAACTTTGCCCAAAGGCGCACACTCTTTGATGGCGAGAGGTGAGGTAAACCAACGAGCGGTGTATGTCCTACGGAAGAGATAAGTGAGTCATAGCGAGCCATTACTGGCCGCCAGCAACTGCAGGAAGAATTGTCACTGAGTCACCGGCCTTAACTGGCGCAGTAAGACCGCCAATAAAGCGAACATCTTCATCATTGATATAAACATTAATGAATTTACGAAGCGCACCATTATCGAGCAGGCGCTCACCAAGACCTGGATAGTTCTGATCAAGATCTGCAATTACTCCTGCAAGATCGCCGCCTTGCGCAGCAACGACCTTTGCATCCTTGGTATAGGGGCGCAAAATGGTTGGGATGCGGACTTCGATGCTCATGTGCTTATTATCGCCAAGAAGTGGCATAAGTGGAAATTGAAAGTAATTTCTCACCGATGCGCTGATTAATTCTGAGTGATCTCGACCGCTTCTTCGGTAATCACGCCATCAATAATGCGAAATGAACGAAACTCAATCTCAGGTGCAATCTCTTTGCGGGTAGAGACCAAGACATAGTGGGCTCCTGGTTCACCGGCATAGGCCACATCAGTTCGAGAGGGGTAGGCCTCTGTCTCGGTATGCGAGTGATAAATAACAACAATCTCTTCATCTGCATCATCGATTTCGCGATAGAGCGCAAGTAAATCTTTCGGATCAAACTCATAGAAAGTTGGTGAGTGCGCTGAATTGACCATCGCTTTCAATCGCGCAGCGCTATCTTTGCCAACCGGGCCAAGAATTACACCGCATGCTTCATCAGGATACTCTGCGCGAGATTGCGCAACGATCGCATCGACAAAGCTTTGTGAGATTGAAAGAGTCATGAGAGTGCCAGTCTACTAAAAATTATTGGCCTACTAAAGATCTTTACTGCACTCACCTTCATGAGTTACTTCCAATATCTAAGAAGAGTGCATCGATCAAGCCACTCTGTAGCCAACCAAGCCAGGTATAAACCGCAAAGACCGCACGCATTGGATCATCGGGAGCGAGAATCTCTAATTGCTCATGCGTCGTCTTTTCTACATTGAGTCTCACACCAAGTGCCAAACGAATATCGTTAAGAGCGCCGAGCCAACCTTGGGCACTCTCTTCGCTCAGTTCAATTGCTTGATCTCCCGCATTGATAACATCCGAGCGCACCGCCATAGCATGCGCCCGTTTGCGCGATCGCAATACTGATTCGGTGTATCGACGAAATTCAGCAGACTCCACCGGATCGGAATACGCATCGGGCAAGAGGCGGCGCAGTACTTCATCATCTGGCGGTGAATCGTGACCGGTAATTCCCACCATCGCAGCTAGTGGATCTTCACTCTTGCCATCTACTCGCTCTGCAAGTAATTCGATGATTTGCTCAGTGAGATTGATAAGAACTTCACGTTCGGGGGCTGCAAAGATGGCCACATATGTATTTGCACCATGGCGAATAAATCCATGTTCGACTTCTTGGCTCTCGCTCACTGCGCACCTTCTCGTTGCAAAGTAGCCCAGAGTCCATACTCATGAATGCGTTGGACATCGCGCTCCATCTCCTCGCGCGAACCGCTCTTGACGACAGCTTTTCCTTCATTGTGAACTTGCAACATTAATTCAGTGGCATGCTCTTTTGAATAGTTAAAGAGTTTCATAAAAACATAGATGACATAACTTTGTAGGTTTACTGGGTCATCCCAGACAATAATTATCCAAGGGCGATCGCTTAAGAAACTCGGATCCAGAAACTCCGAGAGTTTCTCATCAACTGCACTCTTCATACTTGCCACCTCTATCGAGTGATAATACTGAAAGCTGCGCTACTTGTATCGCTTGCAATTGAGTCTGCGCTGGCACTCACTCGATACTGTGAGATTCCTCGAGTGGTTGAAGTAATTGCGAATGTGTAACTGCCATCATCACGTGAAAGCGTTGTTGCGTGATCTATCCACTTTCCATTGCTCTGCATTTGCAAGACGAGTACTACTCCGGCTCGATGGGGCTGAATGATGCCTTGAATATTCCAGGGACGATTAAGAACGACTACAGCCGGTGCGTTGACGCTTAATCGAGAGCCGATCCGAATATCTGCAGCGGTACTAATTGATTCACTGCGCTCCCAACTCGCCGGTGACTTAAGCCGAAGTGAGA